>NZ_JAAYFP010000065.1:0-18555 GCF_012728195.1 Candidatus Sordicultor fermentans | reverse complement strand
CCAAACTCTTTTTCTATTTCCTTTACAAAGTTATTGATATCCTCTGCTTTAGATACATCAGCTCTAACTCCTACAGCTTTCACTCCATATTCCCGGGAGATAGTTTGTGCTGCTTCCCTCACTCTTTCTTCTCCTCGAGCACAGAGAGCTAAATGCACTCCTTCCCGAGCAAAAGCTTGAGCTACGGCATATCCAATTCCGATACTGCCTCCGGTTATTACTGCTATTTTATTTTTAAGACCTAAATCCAAGAATAAAACCTCCCTTGTTTTCAATCATTTTACTACTTTTATTTTAGTCCGATCTAAAGTTAAAATAACTGCCACCATAGTAATGATACCAGTTATTATCATCTGATAATATACATCTATCCCCACTACATACAAACCATTACCCACCAAAGTAATGATTAAAGTCCCAAGCAGGGTGTTAAATACACCCCCTACTCCACCAGTCAAAGCAGTACCCCCTACTACCACTGCAGCAATTACCTGAAGCTGATAAGGTGTTCCAATAGTGGGGTCTCCACTCAGCATTCGAGAAACTAAAACTATGGAGGCTAAAGCTGCCGAAAGTCCAGATAGAGCAAAACAGAAAATTTTAGTACGGTCTACTTTAATCCCACTTAACAAAGTAGCTCTTTCTGAATGCCCGATAGCCGCTACATATTTACCAAAAGGAGTAGAATTTTGAATCAGAAAAAAAATACCAAAAAGAACAAAAGCCAATAAATGTGAACCCTTAATTGGTCCTAACTCAAAAGTCAAAGGATTAAGAAGAGATAAAGCTTGAGGACGCAACCCAATGGGACGACCACCAGAAACTATTAAGGCTAGGCTAGCAAATACCCCGGAAGTTCCAAAAGTTCCAATAAAGGAAGGAATTTTAAGTTTGGTAAAAACTAAGCCATTGGCCATTCCCAAAAGGAAACCCAAACCAATGGTAATAAAATATGCCCAAAAACCAAAATAATTAAGAGCTAAAACAAAAACAACAGTAAAAAGAGAGAGCATCCCTCCTACAGATAAGTCTATGCTCCCAATCATAATTACAAAAGTTAAACCGATGGCTGCTATAAAATAAGTAGCAGCATAATCCAGAAGAGTTCCAATATTATATCTAGAGAGGAAAGCTTGAGGACTAGAAAAAGCCAAAACAGCAAAAAGAACGGCAACTACACTTAGAGCTAACAATTTCCCTTTATCCACTTTCGTCCTCCTTATAAATTTATCCTGAAAATCACTCAAACTACACTACATATTGTATTAAATCAGAAGGAGCAGGTTTAGACTCGGTGGCATCCAACACACCGCTTATTCTCCCATCTTTCATGACTATAATCCGATTGGCCAAACCGATATCTTCTTCAAAGCTATCTCCCATGACAATCATAGCCATTCCATTTTCCGCCATTTCTCTGATGAGAGCGTAAATTTCGTGTTTTGCCCCTACATCCACTCCTCGAGTAGGATGAGACATAATGAGAACCTTAACTTGAGAAAGCAGCCATTTAGCTATTACTACTTTCTGTTGATTACCTCCACTTAAGTTAAAACACAAAACCGATGGAGAAGGAGCTTTAATCCGTAGCTTATTTATCATTTCCTGTGAAAGACGAAATTGTTCTTTTCGCTTGACTAAAAAACCCCAAACTAAACGATGAACAATAGGCAATGTAATATTTTCAAATATAGGAAGATGTAAAATCAGTCCTTCATTTCGTCGGTCTTCTGAAATATATCCAATACCTAAAGCGAAAGCCTGGTCAGGAGAATTAATGTTTACCCTTTCCCTTTCCATCCAAATTTCTCCAGAATCAAGTTTGACTTCACCATAAAGGGCTCGGCATAGCTCTTCCTTACCCGAACCTACCGTTCCACACAAGCTCAGTATTTCACCCTGGTGCAACCTAAAAGAAATATCATAAAAAGCATCTCTTTTAGTACAGTTTCTTAGTTCCAAAACAACCTTTTCTGCTGGTTCCCTTTGTTTTGATGCTAAATAATACTCCTCATGTAATTCTCGTCCTACCATTCTAGAGCGCAAAAGCTCTTCAGAAACTTCCTCATGAAAGAAACATCCAGCATTTTGACCATCTTTTAGAACATAAACTCGGTCACAAAGTTCAACTACTTCTTTCAATCGATGAGAAATATAAATGAAAGAAACTCTCTTCTTCAACTCCCTGAGTTTATTAAACAGCCTTTCAATTTCTTCTTCTTCCAAAACAGTAGTGGGTTCGTCCAGAATAATAATGGGGTAATCAACTCGAGCCTGACGAGCTAGCCAGATGTTTCGAGCAATCTCTACCATTTGCCGCTCCATAAAATTTAGTTCATGGACATAAACCTGAGGAGATAATTCTAACCCTACTTCCTCAAGAATTTTTGTTGCTTCCTGCATCATTAGTTTTTGGTCTAAAGTTCCCCTACGAACAAAAAACTTCTCTCGCCCTAAAAAAAGGTTCTCATAAACTCGCATATTGGGCAACACTGCTTGTTCTTGAAAAACCATCCCAATTCCCAACGCTCGAGCATCATTAGGATTTTTAATCCCCACCTTTTGCCCGCGAAGAAAGATTTCTCCTTTATCAGCCCTATAAACACCGGCCAAAATTTTCACTAAAGTACTTTTTCCCGCTCCGTTTTCTCCCACTAAACCAACAATTTCATTAGGAAAAACTTCTATATTTACATCCTCCAGGGCTCGAACTCCAGGGAAAGTTTTAGAAATATTCTCCATTCTCAAGACTGGCTCCATAAGTTTGAACCTCCCAATGCTTATTTAACCAAAATTCAAAGTCATTTCATTATTTTTATCTTTTCCCTATCAATAGTCAAAGCGACTGTAGCAATCAATACCACTCCAATAATCCCCTCTTGAACATACGGGCTTATCCCCATCAAAACCATTCCATTGCGCAAAATAGTTAGAATGAAGGCTCCAATAATAGCTCGAGGAATATTTCCTACTCCACCAGTAATAGCAATACCTCCCAAAACGCATGCACATATAGAATCAAAAGTAAAACCCAAAGGAGCAGTAATATCTCCTGAGCCCAAGCGCGCTGTAAGCAGAGCCCCGACTATCCCATATAGAATTCCTCCAATTAAAAAAGCTTTGGTTTTAATTTTAGAAGTAGGTACCCCCAGGTCTTGAACAATAGTCTCATCTCCTCCCAAAGCCAAAACATACCGACCAAAAGCCGTCCTTTCACTAATAAACCAGATTACAAAGAATAAACCGAGAGCCAAAATAAAAGGAAAAGGTAAAAATCCAACCTTACCAAGACTTAATAGACGAAAGTTCCAATCGGTAATCACTACCGGGTTACCCCGAGTGATTAAAACTCCAAGACCAGTGGTAATGTAGCCAATACCCAAAGTAACCATAAAAGAAGGAATTTTAAAGCGAGAAAGTATGAAACCGTTCAAAAAACCAAAACCACCTCCCACTAACCCGCAAATAATTAAAGCTAAAAAACCAAAATCATTAGAGTTAGAAAAGTTCTTTACTAATAAACTTGCTACTACGCTACACAGACCCACTACTCCTTCCACCGAGAGATCGATACTCCCCATCATAAGAATAAAGGCCAGAGAAAGCGAAGTTATCACAAGTAAAGAAGCCAAATCCAGAATATTAAACAAATTAGAAAGAGTGAAGAAACGAGGATTTAATAAACTAAAAAATATAACTAAAATGATTAAAGCCAGTAAGGAAGGATTTGCTCCTATTCCACTCAACCAAGTTTTTTCACTATCAGATAAAACAGCCGTTTTGCTTTCCACGTCTCTTTTATTCCCCCTTAAGAAATTTAGCCCGGAGAAGATTCTCCGGGCTAAATAAAATTATAAAGTTATTACTATTCTCTTATACCTCGCACCCATTTTCCCCAGTAGTCATTCCAATCATATTCTGGAGTACCTTCCACATAATTCTCAATATACCAATCGATATTTTCTTGAGTAATCAAAATACTCTCAGCAATCCACTCTCTTTTGTTTTCTGGTAATTCTTCGATTTTAATTTTACCCTGTTTAACTGCCAAAGGAATAGATAGTCCCATTCCTCCCTGCCAGAAACCATCCCACGATACAGTAGCAACTGCCTCTCCGTTTTTAATGGCGGTTATCATCTCTGGAATGCCATCAACTCCGGATACCGGTACTTTGCCTATCAATTCACGCGCGCGCAAAGCTTCTAAAGCTCCAATAGCCATAGCATCATTGGCACACCATATCGCCTTTATATCGGGATTAGCTATCAAAGCATTAGAAACTTGGTTATAAGCTTTTGTTTTTTCCCAATCAGCTGCCTGCCAACCCACTAATTCAATTTCTGGATATTCAGCCAATGCTTTTTGAAAACCTTCCCAGCGCTCAATTGTGGAACTATTCCCAAGCAATCCTTGCAAGGCGAAAACTTTGCCTGAACCACCAATGCTATCAAATAGGATTTTGGCGGTATTATATCCAGAAACACGGTTATCAAAGGTAACATGGCATACCCAATATTTGTAATCAGAAACTTTGACATCGTCAGGCTTATTCCACCAAGTCACAAAGTAAACTCCACTTTTTTCCAGCTCATTTGCGATAGCAGGTGTATCAGTAGCCTGGTTGGGATCGATAGAAAAAACTACATTACCCTGGGAACGGGCCACCAGAGCTTTTATATCATTCAACTGCTTCTCGCTCGACCCTTCACAAGTTTGAATTACGTTGTATTCTTCCCAACCCAGAGATTTAGCAAAAGCAGTAGCTCCCTCAGCCCATACTGCGTGGTAGGGGTTAGACAAACTTCTGATGGCTGTACCCAAGTAAACTGGTTCTTCCTGAGCAATAGCACTAAAACCTGCGGCGACCATTCCTAATATAATAGCTAAACAAAGCAACCTCTTCATAAAGCAACTTGCCTCCCTTCTCTTGACACATAAAAGTTAATCAAATAATAACCTTTAACACATTTAAAAACTAAGCTTGAAAAATGATTATTCCATTTACACATAAACTAATTTGTACTAGCTAGCTTTAACTTATATTTTACCACCTCCTTCGATTAGACAAATACATTAAATGGTAATTACCACTAACAGTCAATCTATCACAGCCCCCTTTGAAAGTCAATGTAAAGCCAGCTCCGAAGCTGAAGTAGAGGAATTTATCAATCAATACCACACTCCAAAAGATGAGGGAGGACGCCGAGCTATTGTTCGTAATGGTTATCTACCAGAGAGATATTCTTACTGGATTAGGCTCAATCCCGGCGTCCGTCCACGAGTAAAAGATCGCCGTAAAGAAGTAAGTAGAGAGTTCAGTTTACTTCTAGCATCCTCCCTAAATCTTTCGAAAGACCAAAAAGTGTGGAAGAGCAAGAAAACCCTATAAGCTCACATTGTCCATATAATAGTATCTCCGGATTCATTGGCTCTGTCACTTTATGCTTTTCCTCCCCGAAGAGGATAGTTTTTTTGAGCCATTCTTACTTTACTTTTAACTCTCCATTTGTCTTTACTCTTTTATCACTAAATATTGAAGGTAATTCTTCAAGTAGTTGTTTCTTCCATTTCGTTATCTTGCGAGGATGCGTCCCATATTCACTGAATGATCTTACAGTCTTATTGCTCTGCCCAGTTTTCGGAGTCCATTATGGTAACCTCATATATCCCTTTTATAGTTTTTTAGAAAGAATATGTACCGAGCCCTCTATTTCATAGTAGGAAGTTATCAGCTCTTTAACTTTTTCCTTCGTCTCTTTCTGAGCTTCTTCTATATTAGAATTTTCCCCTAAACCTCTCTCATAAGCCTGGCGGATTTCAGTTCCTATATTAATCTTGGTAATACCGTTTTTAATCGCTTCTAAAACGTATTCTCTTTTAATTCCCGAACCTCCATGAAGAACCAGGGGAATCCCGGTCACTCGTGCAATTTGTTGTAGATGTTGGATATTCAATCGAGCTTCCACTTTCTTCTGGTCTTTTGCCGCGCCGGTGATTGCTCCATGAATATTACCAATAGCCACCGAAAGCCAGTCTACGCCAGTTTCTTGAACAAAACGTTGAGCATCTTCAGGAGAAGTAAATCCTTGCCCGCTCTGAAAAAGCTCCTCATAAGGAGGAAGAGGGCCTTTTTCGTGTCCCAGAACTGAGCCCAATTCTCCCTCTACACAAACTCCACGACGATGAGAAATCATCACCGTTTCTCGAGTAACCCGGATGTTTTCATCCAAAGGCAAGCGAGAGCCATCAATCATCACTGAGTGATATCCCAGAGAAAGAGCCTCTTCGATGAGCGACTTCCAGTCTACCTTTTCTCCTTCCTCATCTATCACCGGGACATGGTCCTGATGGAGTCGGCTAAAAGCAAGGTCTCCAAAGCGCTCATATTCCTCTTTTACCGCTTGAAAACTCTTTGCTCCAAAACGAGTGATATCAGGACGAGAAACCTCTAAAAGAGCAAAGGGCTCGGTCTCTCGTAATGCCTCCATAATAGCCTCCACCATGGGAAGATAAGCAACATTAAAAGCAGGGATTAACACCTGGTTTTCATAGGCCACCTCCATTATTCGGGAAAGAGATGCTTTTTCTAACTTTTCTCTCCAGTTTTCCTCCAAGATTATCGCTCTCCTTTCTTTTATTAACTATTTTTAATTAACTACCTTTTAAATATAACTATAAAAGGATAAAATGATAAAGTAAAGGAGGAAAATATGAAAAGGAAAAAAGTTCTGGTTATAGGAGGCACGGGGCATATTGGTAGTTATCTAATCCCCTCTCTGGTCGCTAAAGACTATGAGGTGGTGGTATTTTCCAGAGGAAAAACCGCTGCCTACCCGGAAGGTTTCTGGGAAAAAGAGATAAAGATGGTAACAGTGGATAGAGAAAAAGAGGAGAGAACTGGCCGCTGGCCAGAGTTGATAGAAGAAACAGGAGCAGACATTATAGTAGATATTATCTGTTTTGAACCGGAGAGCGCTCAAATTCTTATAGACGCTCTAACTGGAAAAGATGTTCACCTTCTTTCCTGCGGTACAGTGTGGGTATATGGCAAAACCAGAATAGTTCCCACTCCTGAAAGCGCTCCTCGGTTTCCCGAAAACGATTATGCTCGTAAAAAGGCCATAATAGAGAGCAAGCTTTTGCAGGCTACACGAGAGGGCAAGGTTAAGGCTACCGTCATCCACCCCGGACATATTACCGGTCCAGGAAAAACTTTTGTTACTCCTTTTGGAGACCATAATCCAGAAAATCTACAAAAAATAATCGATGGAGAAGAAATTTATCTGCTGGATGGAGGGTTCTCCACCCTTCACCATGTTCACCCTCAAGATGTGGCCTCTCTTTTTCTAAGGGCTATAGAAAAAGAAACCAGAGCTATTGGAGAAAGCTTCAACTGCGGAGCTTCTGAAGCTATGACCTTTTGGGGATTGGGAGAATACTTCGCCTCTCTTTTTGGAAAAGAATTTTATTTTCAAAATATTTCTTTAGAAGAATACACTGAGAAATTTGGTTATCCCGAAGAAGCTGCTCAACACGTCCGACAGGGTTGCTGTGTATCCATGTTAAAAGCTCAAGAAGTTTTAAATTTCACTCCCCGTTATTCGGCAAGAGAAGCAGTAGCTCTGGCTACTGATGATTTAATAAAAAAAGGAATACTAAAGGTGAATTGAATGAGTATTTTTAAAGAGTGTGATATCAGAGGAATTTTCCCTGCAGAAATCGACGAAGAAAAAACTTATCTCATCGGGAGAGCTTTTGCCTCACTGCTTCCTGCAGGTTCCAGAATAGTAGTGGGAGGAGATGTGCGGAAAAGTACTCCTCTCCTTAAAGAAGCCCTTATCAAGGGACTTTTAGAAAGTGGAGGAGAAGTAGTTGATCTGGGGGTTGTCCCTACCCCTCTTTTATACTTTGCTGTAGAAAAGCTACAAGGAGAAGGAGGGATTATGGTTACCGCAAGCCACAATCCTCCAGAATATAACGGGCTTAAAATCACCTGGGGGGACACCCCTCCTGCTCCTGAGGATATTACCAATTTAGCTAAAAAAGTTAAAGAAAAAAACTTTCGCTGTAGCGAAAAAGGAAAGAGAGCCATCCAGAATTTAGATAGAGAATATCTCGATTCTCTCTCCTCTCTCGTTCCTCTGCCCCACCGCCCATTGCGGGTAGTGGTGGATTGTGGTAGTGGATGCTACTCTGACCTTGCCCCTCAATTTTTAAGGAATTTGGGTTATGAGGTAATTCCTCTTTTCTGTGAAAAAGATGGATCTTTCCCTTATCGTTCTCCTAATCCTTCTAAAAAAGACAATCTAATTGTTCTTTCTCACAAAATAAGAGAAGAAAGAGCAGATTCAGGAATAGCATTTGATGGGGATGGGGATCGAGTAGTGTTCGCAGATGAGAAGGGAAAAATTTTAAAAGGAGAAGAAGGAATTATTTTTTTCCTTCGAAACACCTTGCCCCACCTTCCCGGGGGAGAAAAATTTATCTATGACTTAAAATGTTCTCAGATTGTCCCTCAAGAGGTAAAAAGAATGGGAGGTATACCTATTCCGGAGCGTTCTGGGCATGCTCATATTAAAAGGCGCCTCCTCCGGGAAAATGCCTTTATGGCAGGGGAAATCAGCGGTCATTACTTTTTCCGGGAACTAAAAAGAGATGATGGGCTATATGCTGCAGCTCTATTCCTTTATTATCTTTCCCGAACACCATACCCTCTTTCTCAAATAAGGGAAACTTTCCCTCCTTCTCATATCACTCCCGACATTCGGATTGCTGCTAAAGGGAGAGAAGACCTGCTCCCTCTCGTGGAAAATTCACTTTCAGGAGGAGAAGTGTCCTATCTCGATGGAATAAGAGTAGAGTGGGAAGAAGGATGGGCAATGATTCGCAAATCAGTTACCGAACCAGTATACACCCTTCGCTTTGAGGGAAAAACCTCTCAAGATATTCCCCGCTTAGTTCATCGTTTTCTGCGGTCTCTACCTGAGGTAGAAGAAGAAGTTCTCCGCCATATAAAAAAGCAGGAAAGAAACTAAATGCTATGGAAAATAGATTTCTCCCCTCTGCGGATGGCATATACTACAAGAGAGGATAGAAGAACCGCGCTTCCAGCTTGCACTAAGTTGCCCGGGATTTCCACTATTGCCACACCAGGTCCATAAAGAAGAGAGCCAGCCAAAAAATATCCTCCCACCATCTCTAAACCAGCCAGAGATAAAAAGAGAATCCGTTTAGGGAGATTTTGCTCCCGGCTGGCAAAAGCTCCCACCAAGAAACCTTCTATCCCTTTAATTATCAGAGTAAACGGAGCCCAGTGAGCATACCCGGTCAGAAGGTCAGCTAAAGCAGAGCCTAATCCTCCAGCCAAAGCCCCCACTCGAGTTCCCCAGAGCAGGGCAAAAACAAATATTAAGGTATCTCCCAGATTTATATATCCTCGAGTCTGAGGAATAGGAATCTGCAAACTCATAGTGGCTATAGCCACTAACGCGATAGCTATAGCTGAATAAGTCAAAGTACGAGTTGACTCTCTCATCGCATTTCAATCTCCTTTTCGCGGTTCATCTATCTGGCTATTTTATCACAGCTACCATTAACAGGGAAATGACAGATTATTTCTCTCCCTTTGTCTGTAACCACTCTTCAAGATCATTCTTTGACTTTTGGACAAAATCACCTGCTTCTTCTAAAAACTCTTTTACTTCTTCCTCATTTAAGATAAAGCCTGCCCCATTATCCATAAGTAATATCTGATCATGAATATCCTTAAACTTTTTTTCTACATCTCGGTTAAGCACTTCTATTTCCATTTTGCTAAAACGCCCCTCGAATAAGCTCAGTGACGCCTTTATTGAAAGGACCATGGCATGATAACTTTTTGAAAAACAGGAATAGTAATCTCCCATATTCAGGTCATGTCTGGCAGCAATTAATAATTTCTCTGCCTCTTTTATGAAATCTCTCATCTCTTTTCCCCGCTATTCATACCTTTATACCCTCTCTTTGCCCTTTTGTTAAGTTATGTGGGTTATTGTTCCTATTATTCCCATAAATATTTTCGACGTTCATCAGGGTCTTCAAATATAACTTCTTCCGGATTAAAATATTCAGGGTCAAATTCTCCACCAATCCATTCTAACATTATACTGTGTTCCTCATGTTCAGGATTTCTTATAGCCTCTAAAAATTCTTCATATCCCCATACGCCTCCACAATCTTCAGGAGGACAGGCTCTTTTGCCGGCTATGCATACAGGATACTTAATATTTTTCTCCCGAGGAAGTATTTTTTCTAATTCTATCTTATGTTCCCAATCATCTCCAAAATCATAAACATAACTTGCCACCCTGTTTTCCATAGAAAACCAGTTAGCAATCTTCTGCTTTTCTTCCGGGATAATTTGTTGCCCAAAAACCTCAGCTTCTTCAGTTGGAGTTCCTATCCTCACCTTTTCTCCTGTAGAAGGAGAGACCATTTCAAATTCATGAAGATGGGCATCTTCCCAGCCCATTGCATCTTGAATAGCCACATGTAAGTCCCAAAAGGTATAAGTTTCCGGAACTTGTATTCTCCGCCAGATTGGTGGTCTGATACCCTTGAGAGTAATCTTGAACTGATACACTCTATCAAATTTCTTTTTCACTGAAGGTTCTCCCTATTTTTAAATTGTTACATATTTTACTGACGTTTCCTAGATTTGTGAAGTCTAGCTTTACAGAATTAGAACAAAATAAAACGAGCCACCTGCCCCCTCATTATTTACAGGTCATAACGAGTCCGAGCCATCCATTAATTGAGCAATATTATAAATTTTCTCAATGCAATCGTAAACAGAATAATACAGTAGACTATAAAGGGGAAAAGAATTTCCCTTTATCAACCCCTTGCTTTTACCATCACCCCTGAACTATTTTCCCCTTACCCTCCTCGGGAGAGGGTTAAGGTGAGGGTGAGGGTGTCTTTTTTTTGTTGTCATTTCTGAATATCTCTATCAGGAATCCAGAACTATAAAGGTTAAATCCACTTATCACCCCCCCTTCTCTTTTGCGAGGAACCTCTTTTCCTGTCATCGCGAGGGTCGCTTATTCGTCTCCCGTGGTGATCTTTCCTTTTTGAGCCTCAACAAACGCTAAAAGTAAGCTACATCGGGTTAAAAACTCGGGATTGCCGCGTAAGCGAAAATGCGAACTCGTAATGACTACTTCGGGCAGATGAGCAAACGAGGATCATTATGACACACCGGAGGATTGCCTATAATGACACCCCGGGAAATGAGTGGTTAATCCAACATAGCTCTATTTTCTGCTGGCAATTATCTTTTTTGCCATCTCAGATTTCTTTTATCACCCTGTTAAAATGCAGGGAAAGCAATAGTGCTGATATTATCGCTTTCAACATCGAGCACCACTCTTCTGGCGCCTACCTTTTCTGCTCCCATTCCTCTATATCGGGGATGCATGCTATATTGCTGATATAATTATACAATTTTCCAATTGCATTATTGAACTTCATCAGCAGTAAAAGTTTGCCTGAGATGCTGATGCCCATCTTTTTGAGTAATAAAGAACCCGTTCTTAAGTTTTCTCGCGCTTTTATTTCCCAGCCATCTCCCAGCACCATTAACTTCTGCAAAACGAACATGTTTAAAGCTGAAAAGATTAGAATGATGGCAAAATAAATCTTGCAGTATAGTGTCTATTCTCTTTCCCCAGAGCAATGGGAAAAAGGGAGTAGGAATCAACACAAGCTCAGCAAAATAGCTCAAATATGGGAGTGGCTCTCATCAAACACGCACCTCAGGAATTAAAGCACATCCTTTAAACTGCCTAACCTTCTTCCCCCGGTATAGTAAAGCCGATGTAAATCACCTGATATTTAAGCTAATATACCCGGAAGCTCTACATAGTTAATGTTGCCACAGTCTATATCTTCTCTCAAAGCCTCTTTAATCTCCCCTTTGGCGCTGAAGTACATAACCTGCCATCCTAATTCAGTAATTCTCTTTAATGTTTCGATCTGTCTCCGTAGCCTATCCGGGTCTGCTTTTATGAATGGGTCATCCATAATAAAAAATCCTTTTTTATTTTCCAGAAGCCTTTCTCCCAGAGCAAGTCTGATAGAAAAATACAACTGGTCATATGCGCCACCGGATAACTTTTCTGCCTCCAGCATCATATTATCCTTACGCCTGACTTTAATTCTTTCTTCTTCCCGATTGAATACAACTTCTTCATAAAGACCATCAGTTATCTCTCCAAAATATTTTGACGTGGAACTTCCCCTGCCAAAAAGCTCAGAAACCTTTTCTTTTTCTTCTGCTTCTATTTCTTCAAAAATTCTTATAACTTCTAATACATTGCTCCTGTTATTTTCACATTCATCAACAAATTTTTGCAATTCATCTTTAACTGCTTCCAAATCCACTAATGTTTTACAGTGCAGATATTCTTCTTCTAATCGCAGAATTTCGTTCACCTTTCGCTCTATGTCATCCAAATCCTTTCGAATGGCTTTCATAATCTCATTTATGTCCTTTAACTTCTCTTCCAGTTCTGCCTTTTTCTTTCCCAAATCTACTACAGCAGTCTCGCTATATTTCACATTTTTAGCTTTATCCTCGTATATCTCAAGTTTTTCAATTTCTTCGCTCCAGTAAGAAATATTTTCTTCCAAGCTTTTGCCCTTCTCCCCCAGGTGGCTCTTTAAGATGCTTCTTTGCTCTCCTAATAACCTTTCCAGTTTTTGCTTTAACTTGAGCTTCTCGGTGTATTCCTCTAAAGATTCTTCTTTTGATTTTCTTTTTATCTCTTCTATTTTTTCTTCAAGGCTTTTAAGTTTATTCTCTATCTCAGGAATTTTCTTACTTTGCAAATTTTCAATTTTTTCTTCTAAGTTTTCCCTTTTCCTTCTTATGTCTTGTAGCTCTTCAAATTTTCTGTGATAACCCTCATCAAACCTCTGAATATTAAAAAGAATCTTTTCCACACTCTCTGCTTCTATCCCCAATTTTGAAAGAGACAGTTTATTCTTCTCCAGTATCTTCGCAAGTCGAGCTTTTTCCCTTACCAGCCGAAGTTGAAACACTACCGATACTAAAACCAAGACGGAAAACAATATTACCAGAGCATAAAATAACGGCGAAGGGCTGAAAATAACTCCAAGCAAAGATATCCCCAGCAATACTGCGAAAATTATCCCTAATAAAGTGAAAACCTTATCTTTTTCTTGTTGCTCCACTAACTCTACACTTTTATTTTTATAAGCCCTTAACTCCGGTTTAATTTCCTCATCCAGATTTTTCTTTCTCTCAGAAAGAACCCGAAAATCTCTCTCTGCCTCGTCTAACTTCTCGTTTATTATCTTGAACTCTTCTTTACTCTCCTCAAGCTCCTCAGCTACCTTTTTCCTTTCTTCATCAAGAGTCATGATGTCTCTATGGCAATCTCTCCATAATCTTTCATCTTCTTCATTGTAAACTTCCAAGTTTTTGAGCCGCTCCAGAGAGCTTTTAAAATTATCTAATGCCTCTCGTCCCCTTTCGTATTTCTCTCTCTTTCTGGCATCTTCAAATGCTTTCATTTCCCGATCTATTCTTTCTATTTCTTCCTTTAATTCTGCAGATTCTCTTTCAAGTTCGTCAAACCTTTTTTCTTCGGTTTCTTTGCATAGGCTTTTAATTTTCTCTATCAAGTTTTGTGCATCTTCTATTCTTGTTTTTAATTTTTCATCTCTAATATCTCTAAATGCACCCTGAGGGGTTATCTTACCCATTTCTTTGAGAGCCTCTTTTATTCTACGGATTTCTCCTGTTCTAAGACCGGTGAGACGATCCGTCACATCGATATAAAATTTACTCTCTTGAGCAGCGTCACGGGCAATAGACAGGTTGCTATTCCTCACTATGAAAATATTACAGCATTCTGAAGAAGTCAAACCAGCAATCTTTGTTAAGTCTCCTCTTTCTGGAAGCTTAATTTCCTCACCTTTTTCGCTTTCTACGATTACATAACCCTCCGGATTTTCTTCTACCCGATTTATGTGCTCAAACTCCCTGACACTTCGCCCCAACAACATCTTTACCAGGGCATCTATGGTGAGGGTTTTCCCATCCTCATTTTTACCCCAGAACAGATTGAAGCTATGGAGCAATATTCTACCGGTATTGGACAAAGGACCATATCGCATTATTGAGAATTCCTTTACTCTCATAACCTGGCCTCCATCATCGCTTGTATCGTGAGGTCAAGCAATTCTTTTTTCTTCTCTTCGGTAAAAGGAGTCTCCGCGAGCTTGCTCATAAAGCTTTTAAACAAGTCATCTTCAAGTATGGTATACATGTCCCTGAATTCAAGATATTCTTCTACCGGTTTGTCCTTAATGACTTCTTTTATTTGCTCTACAAGCTCAGATTCGCTCATTTCAATCTCTTCACTGTTAATGTATCCCCTAACCGTCAAGATAATACTCGCTTCAGGATGGGATGCCTTAAGTCGTTCCTTTACTATCTCTACCGGATTTTCCCCCATAAAAGGGTCCAGTTCTATGACCACTTCCTCAAAATGAAAAGTATCAAGAGGATGCTCCCTGGGCGGCTGCCCGATTTCAAATATATTTACTTTTCTCCGTCCTGTCTCTCTTTTAGTTATTGATACGGGTGAGCCAGGGTAAACAAAGTAGCCTCCGTTTTCTAACTTCCACATATCAAATCGGGAATGAAAGTGTCCAGCAAGTATGTAATCAAGATTCAAATCTTTGAAGTAAGATAATTTGACCGGCATATATCTCTCTTCACCTTCTTCTCCAAAATCCCTCCTGGAGAAGAAAGCATCAAGCAATTCACCGTGATATAGTAGAATATTCTTCCTGTCTGAAGTTAAATTATTAGCTATAGAACGGAGCTTTTCAACAACCTTTTCCCCCTCCAGGGGTTCAAAAGGTAACCCCCATATCCTTACATCTTTATATTCAAAAGGCTCATTTAAGTCGTTTAAGATAATTGTGTCTTCGCCAAAGTACATACCGCTTTTATATGATTCATCATCGTGGTTTCCAGGAATCAGGACTATTTTAAAACCAGTATTCGAGAAAATTTCCCTTATCTTAGGTCTTAAAGTTTCGGCGTCAATCCCTCTATCAAAAAGGTCACCGCTTATTACAAAAAGCTCAACCTTTTCTGCCTTTCCAATCTCAATCAGCTTTTGAAGCGCCTTCCACCTCTCATCTTCATATTCCCTTAAATGGATATCTGCCGTATGAAGTACTTTCATCTTTTCATCCCCCCTTTCTTCTCAAAATAACCTCATCTGACATCCTAAGTATATACTAAGTTGTGACTCAGCCAAAACCCAGTAGAGAGAAATCCCACTATATTTAATCACAAAACCCATTGCGATGCCCTTCCCCTCTGTGCCCCGGCATTATTAACCTACCCAACCGCTACTGCGAGAAGCAGGCAGCCTGCGGCGCAAGACTAAAAGCATAAAAGATAATAAAATAATTAAACAACTACGATAGAGAAAAATAGAACGGTCCATGACGTAAGATTAAAGAAAAGAAATTAAACAGGTAAAAGACCATTAAGAAAGAGAACACTCCCCTCAGTGCGTGGTAATCTTGCTTTTCTCACTTTCCCGGAGGAAAAACACCCTCACCCTCTCCTCGGGAGAATGTGAGGGAAGGGGAAAAAGAGGTCGAGAGTTTTTGGTTTCCGTCACTACCGAGATCTTCAATCGGGAATCCACCTCTTCCGTCATGCCTGAAATTTAGCGAGGCATCCAAATGCTTTTAATACCGTGGACCCCTGATAGAACCATTCAGGGGTGACGAATTGGGGGATGATAGAGACATTCAGGAATGACGACTTGGGGGTGATAGGGGCAGGCTAAAAACGGCTCGAAAGTTGCCGGGGTGACAGATAAGAAGGGTTACAGAAAGTCTATGCCCCCGGTGGTTTTTGTCTTTTATATTTTTTTTGACTTCTTGCGGGAGTCATAAGGGGTATTTTCCTCCCTTATTGTAAACAACAAACTTTCTGGATACTACAATAGCAATCCACCTTCCCACCCACATATATCATTGGCACAAATAATTCCGGACATTACCACTGCCTCTATTCCCCCTCCCGGGAAAGTTGAGGCACTTGCTAAATACAGACCCTTTAAGGGTGTTTTAAAATAGGGTCTTTTAACTTCTACGGACTGGTCGAAGGAATAAAGAGCGCCTTCAGGCATCAAGGTATATCTCTCCAGAGTTTTTGGCGTTGCTGCATCCTGAACGACTATATGCCCCTTAAGTTCAGGTATAACCTTCTCCGCTTTCTGAATTAGCATCTCTCTCATCTCTTCTTTCTTCTTTACATACTCTTCAGTTCCTCTTTCTGGAAAATCGTGGTAGTTTGCTCCTCTTATCAGGGTAATACTGGATTTACCATCTGGTGCCAAAGTTGGATCAGCATTAGAATTAATGATAATTTCATACCCCTCATCTAAATTCTTAATAAGCGTGGGATAACTCGATAAATCCACATCAGCACCCAAAAATACCATAAAAGCAGAGGGCGACATCTTTAATCCTTTTATATACCTGGTAAACTCCTTGTCCAGAATATCTTCTCCCACCAGCTCTAAAAAGGTAGTTTTAGCGTTGGCATTAGCAACAACTATGGGGGCTTCAAAAGTATTCTCTCCTCTTCTTACCCCTGTAACCTTACCTTTTTCCACCACTATTTTATCTACTTTGTGCCTGGTTAAAACTTCTCCTCCTTGCTCTTCAACAAAATCTCTCAAAGTATTGGCAAACCGTTGTGCACCACCTTTAGGGAAGTAACCTCCATGGAGGTAATAGGAAACACAAGCGGTAAGTGCGCTGCTGGCAGGTGTTTTCTCCGGCTCTGTCCCCACATAACCCAGGAGAGCGCTCATCAGATATTTTAAGTCTTCATCATTAAAGTATTCATCGAGTTTCTCTATATAGGTCTTATTCATCCAGTCATAAAAGAGAGGACACTTTCGAGGATAATCTAAAAGTTCCCTCTCTCCCCAAACTTTCACGATTAATTCTGCAGGCAAGGGAACACCATAAATTTCTGTACCCTGGTAGCATTCTATATAAGCTCGCTCGGCATCACTGAAGAAGGAAGAAATATTATCTTTTTCTTCGGGATGAATGCTGGAGAGCGCATTTGTAAACTCTTCTAAATTGTTAGCGCTAATTTCCTCTCCTTTCAAAATATATCTTGTAGTATTTCGCACAAATAAGTCTTCTCTTTTTAGACCTAATACCTCCAAAAGGCGGGTGACAGGACCCCTCTCCCACAACCCACTTACATCCTCCACCCCGGTATTAAAAACAAACCCTCCTCTTTGAAAAGAAGAACAATAACCACCCACCTGAGAATGCTGCTCCATAACCAGTACTTTATAACCCCTCCGAGAGAGCAAAGCACCACACACCAAGCCAGCAATACCTGAGCCGACGATTATAACATCATATTCATTCTCCCCTTTTGGAATTTTCGGTTCTACTTTCACATTCCAGTCGTATCTTTTAAATTCTTTAGTAGTGAAGTAAGCAGGCGCTTTGATAGGAAAAATTGTGGAGAAAATTATGCCCAGGGCAACCAGAACATTGGAAAATATAACGGTGAAAGGAAAAGAGAAAAATAGGAATATAACCGCATTAGATAGAAAAATACCAGCCCAAACCGCAGTTATCAGGTTATTTATAGCTAAAAAAGATTTGTTCTTCCAGTATGCTTCTGGATAATCTCTTTTTGATACCTGAAGAGTATAAGGTTGTTTTACAATTATGGAAATCAAGGCCATCAAAAATAGAACAAAATATCCCATAAAGCCATTCTGCTCCATAAATACACTCACATTAAAGATAAAAGTAGCAACATTAGCTATACTAAAATAGAGAAGAGAAGTAATATCCATCAAATTGAAGTCTCGTCTCTGGACTTGAGGATTTATGAGAATTAAAGAGATTATTAAGGGGATAAGCACTCCTAAAGTATTTCCCATGCTGCACAGTATCCAGTAAATAATCCAGGGGATAAACGAAATGAGTATATAAAGCATACCCGGTATTTTTATTTTTCTATTTTCTTCCATTTCCCTCTCCTTTTTTATCTATTATACTCAACCGCAAAATCCACGGTAATCTTTCTTCCCCGTCCTTTACTCTTTTCTGTACTCCGGTATTATTGTATGGTAATTCTCCATTCTTGAAAAGCGAGATCACCACGCACAAGGGACACGCAATATTCACAGGCAAAAGAGGTTCTTGTAGTAAATCCAGGTAAGGGTAGGAAAAAGCCCGAAGCCCTTATTGCCTGCTACATGTTGCCAGCAAGCAAACCCCATTTTCAATCCCTGATCGGGATTAAAAGCCTATAAACTCCGGTGGCGCAGATAATCCCAAAAAATGGGAACATTGCTATTGTGAGAAAACCAGCATTGGGCTGCAGGCGCATTATTATGTTCTGTGCTCCAGTATAAAGAGTCAGCGCTATAGCACCACCGACTGCAACCTCAGTAGCAGATGCATTCCTG
>NZ_JAAYFP010000008.1:0-6080 GCF_012728195.1 Candidatus Sordicultor fermentans | reverse complement strand
CATTGCGAGTTCGTGGTTTCGCTTACGTGGCAATCCCAAGTTTTTTACTCTATCTAATTTGCTTTTTAAGTATTTTGAGGCTCAGAAAAGCGAGGTCGCCACCTCAATCGCTCCTCGCGATGACAGAAAAGGGAGGGTTTCCTCTCCTCTGATTTAGACCCCTCGTAGAGACATTCAGGGGTGACCCCTCTTTTCCGTCATTCCCGAAATTTTTAGTCGGGAATCCAAATATTCTTGTCTTTAAATAATTTAGACCCCGGCTTAAAAATTGCCGGGGTGACGAGGAGGTGGGAATCCAAAGGCTTTTGGCCTTAAATAATTTAGATTCCTGATAGAACCATTCAGGAATGACAGCTGAGGGGATGATAGAGACATTCAGGGGTGACGAATAAGAAAGAGGTTCATAAGGGGTTTACCCCCTATTGCCGTCTTATGGTTTGCCATCAGGCATCAGGCGAGGATCAGGTGAGAGTTAATTACAATGGATTTTGCGGTTAACTATATTTTAAGCGACCAGGTTGCCAGTTTTCGTATTAAGTAAAAAGTCATAATACCAGGGTTGAGGTGCGGGGGAGAATATTTTATGATTTTAAGTGTTGGAAATTTATTGGAGAGAAATACTCTTCCCGTTCATATCAAATCAAAAGGAGATTGTTGTTGACATAGAGCCCTCGAATTCTTGACACTTCAGGGCGTCGTTTGTATAATAAACTCAATTTTTGTAAAGGAGGATAGTTGGAAGTTAATGGTTGAAGTTGGTAACATAGTGGAAGGTAAAGTGGTGGGTATTACCAAATTTGGAGCATTTGTGGAGTTAGAAGATGGTAAAAAGGGCTTGGTGCACATATCGGAAATTTCCAATCATTTTGTGAAGGATGTCAATGAATATTTGAAGGTGAATGACCAGGTAAGGGTAAAAGTAATTGGCATTGCTCCTGATGGGAAAATAGATCTTTCCATCAAAAAAGTCAACGAAGATAGGGACTACGAGGCAAAATTGGAAAAAAGCAAAGCTGTCTTTGAGCAAAAAATGAACCGTTTTCTAAAACAAAGCCAGGAAAAACTTACTGATTTAAAACGCTACAATGACTCTAAGCGCAAGCGTTGAAGAAGGGGGTTCAGTCTTTCTTCTTCCGTTATTATTTCTCCTCTTTCATTAACTACTCTTAAAAATCCATCTATGATTCGGGTTTTAACTTTTCCCGGTGCGTGAGGATTGCCCAGTAGATGGGGAGCATCTAATATTCCCTCTTCTACCGCCTGGGTCAGTACCTGAGGAGAGGCCCAGGGGTCTTCTTCCTCTTTTCCTATTCTTTTAATTGCTTCTAAAATTAATTTAGCCTCTCTTTTTATCCTCTCTTTATTTTCAAGAATAACAGGGTCGTTTTGTACCTGAGGAAGCCCGAAAAGAGCATCTTTTATCACTCCTTCTACTATTTGAGCGCTTTCTATTACTTCTTCCGGATGAGCTAAGTGGTCGGCTTCACAAAAACCAACTACGTGTATGATTTGAGGCTGAAGGAATAAACCCAGGAAAGTGGAAGCCCCCAGTTGCCCTTTGGCTACGTTCAGGTCTACAGAGAAATGAGCTAACCCTCCTCGAGTCTGGGTAAAAACAGTAAAGCTTTCTCCTTCCAGCTCTTTTACGAGCTCCGCTTTAGCCAGCATTTTAGCTAAATCGGCCTGAGGGGATATGCCCGGTGGAGTGTTGAGCATGTATTGAGCAATATAATAACGAGCTCCGGCTTTTTTGGCGTTGTAGGCAGCAAGGTAAAAGGTGGCTGCTGCTACGCTATCGGGAGCATCGCGTAAGCTCCACTGGTGAGACTCGTTCACCTCCAGAGGGACTCCCAGTGAAGCATAAGCCCTCATGGCTTCCTGGTTTTCCCGAATTGCTACAGGGAGGCTCCTTTGAGAGCGACCGTCTAACTGGCTGTACCACATAAGAGGCACTGCTCCCCAGGCAATGTTAATAGTTTCTTTCAAAAGGTGAGCCCATTCCACCAGATTATTGGTTCCGCTATAGCAGCGCAGGAGAGGAAAATTCCCCCGGCGAGAAGCCTCATATATTTTTTTTAAATCCTCCGGGTGACGCAGAGGAACGCCTCCTGCTCCCCTTTTTTCCTCGTTCATCAGGTGAGGCTGGAAAAAAAATTCCTGAGCGTTCTGGTCTGGGCCTAAGGAGATAACATCTATAACCCGGGATTCGCTGATTCGAGCTACGCCCTCTATGGTTTCAGATAGAGAAGGCAGTCCAAAGTGATGCCTCAAAAGAGGAAAAGGGCTTTTAGCTTTTATTCTCTCTGGAAGCGTAGGAGGATATTTTTCTTCTGGAGAACTTTCTTTGTGTCCGGTTATGCTTTGTACTATTTCTTCAAAGCGCTCTTTACCAGTAAATATGTAATCGAAAATCCCCGTCTGGCGAGCCACGTTTTCTAAAGCAGGGGTGCAGCTTAAAATGAGGATAAATTTGCCCAGTAATTGATTTTTTTGCAAAGCTTCTTTGAGCTCCTGGAATATATTCCGGGCTGCCTCTTCGCTCAACCGGTAGCCCACTATCACCCTTTCCGGCTTTTTCTCTTTTATTGCCTCTATCAGTTTTTCTGTGGGGATAGCCGGGCCTAAAAAATGGGCTTGGTAACCATATTGCTCAGCCAAAGACAGAAAGCGATATATGCCAGCCACATGGACGCAATTGCCCAGCGATGCTCCTAAAATTGTTTTCATTCTTCTTCCTCCATTACCACCATTTCTCGAATTTCTTTGACACTCAAACCTTCAAGCCCCAATTTTTCCACCGTTCTTCCCTCTTGCCAGTAGTTTCTTCCATGAAGAATACAGGCAAGGTGAATCATGGTATCAGTTGTGGGAGTGGGAGTTCCTAACATATGACCTATGGAAGAGATAGGAACAAGACTGGCAGGAACGTCTTCTGTCAGGTAGCGGTGAAAAATAGTAGAAGGGGCTTTGATTCCGTAATATCCCGGGTTATTTTGAATGGCTTCAAAAAGATTGCGGCCATGGGCATCATAAGCAGAATAGAGCCACTCCCGGGCGGTGATTGCTCTTATTCCCAGAGCCTCCCCCACTTTTACTCTTTCTTTATCCACTTCCTCTAAAATCAATGCTACCGAAGGGGTAACTCCTTCTATGTAGTAGTCAAATCCTCCGTGAGTGCTTTCGATACGACCGGCATTGAGTATGGTTATGGTGGGATGGAAAACTGCGCCAATGTTGTTGAAGCTGGTTTTCAAAACGTTATCTTCGGGGACAAATTGAGGAAGAGCTTTTCTTAAGGTTTGCACTACCTCCACTGTTTGATGAGCAGGGATAGCAGCTACCGGCACGCTATTTTTAATTCTGAAAATCTTCACCTGAGCTGGGCCAGAAATTCTGCTGGCAAAGATAAATGTTTGTGCTTCAGCTATTATTACTTTAGCCTGACACTCCCTTTCTTTTAGAACCTGTTTTACTTCTAATGCCCCTCCAGTGCGCCCAGGATTAAGGACTATGATCTGGCCGTCTTCTAAGTAATTGCTCAATCTCTCGGCCAGATAACGATGACCGGTGGCAGGAACCACTATCATTATCACTTTTACACCCCGGATAGCTTCTTCTATATCAGAAGTCACGAGATTGAGAGGAACGAAGCCTTGTATTTCTCCTTCGACTTGCATTCCTCCCATAAGTTTTATAGAGTTTATCCGCTCTGGAGTGCGGTTAAAAAGATTGACTCGAAATCCTTTCAGGCTCAGATATGCGGCCAGAGCCTGCCCTCCGTGTCCTGCTCCCAGCACAGCAAAAGTTAATTCTTGATTCTGGTTCATAGTTTCCTGGCCACCCTCTCTTCGGCGATCCGGGCTAATTTCTGCACCATAGTTTTATAATCTATTCCACTGGCGTTGCACATTTCCGGGAAGGCACTGTGTCGATAATAAAGAGAGGGAAGAGAGTTGAGCTCAAAAAAGAAGGGTATTTCTTCCTTCTCGGAAAATATCAGCTTGAAAGTAGCATAATCCCTCATATGCAATTCCTGGAAAATTTTGAGAGCCATTTTTTCTATCTGGTTTTTTTGTTCTTCGCTGAGAGGAGCGGGGCACAACACGTCTTCTACATATCCTTTGTCATTTTTAGTTTGAAAATCCCAGAGAAGAACCTGACGAGAAACGTTAACCTCCATAATGGGTAAGGGGGAGGCGCTTTTCCCGTTGCCCCAGATTCCTATCATCATTTCTCTTCCAGTCAAGAACTTTTCCGCTATCACTTCGTCTCTGGTTTCTGAAAAAACCCTCTGTAATTCTCTTTCTAACTCTTCCTGGTTGGAGACCACCGATTGTGCGCTAATTATTTCCTGGTGAGAGCGAAAACGGGGCTTTATGATGAGGGGAAAATCCAGATTTTCTGGTATTTCCTCTTTCGAAGACCATATAAAATAAGAAGGGGTGGGTATGCCTATCCCCCTTAAGCAGAGTTTGCTCAGAGAACGGTCCAGGCAAAGAGAGTGGACTACGGAATTAGACCCCAGATAGGGTATATTGTTGGCATCTAAAAGAAGAGGGAGAAAAGCCTGATTATAAATACCCGAAACGCAGATGGTAAGATTGAATATCAAGTCTATTTTTTGAGAGAAAAACTCAGTTAACTGAGGCAAGGGCAGGTCTACACTGATTTTATTTACTTCCCATCCTGCTTCTTGCAATGCTTCTTCTATCATGGTTAAGGTTTTGCCTTTAAGTTCGCTCCTGGTTTTATAATAGCTTTTTTCCTGATTTTCGAGAATTTCCTGACTGTAGGTAATCCAGATGTTTTTAATAGGCATCACTTCCTTTTACCCTTTTACCGAAATAGGATAACACAAGTTGGTTTCTTAGTGCAAATTTTTGACCGGACGGGGCAGCAATAAGCCTTCGGAGGTCTTATAGACTCAAGTGTGTTATGACCACAGACCTATAAAAAAGGGGATGTTCACTCATAACTTTGGAAAACAAAAGAGCTACAGAGTAAGTAAAAAGCTGAAGATAGCTCTGAGGAAGAAAGAAATAAAACAGCCTATTTCTCTTTCGCTATTGCGAGGGTTGCTTTTAGCACGATGTAATTTGCTGCCACGCAAAGAGGGGTGCGCTTGCTAAAGGGGTAGCTTCCAGAACTATAGGGGAGGAATAGGCTATTTTCCCCTGGATAACGGGCTTTTTCATCGAGAGAAGGGTTACAATGAATTCTGTGACCGGCCATGGTTTCGATTTTTTCCTTGAGATGAAAACATAAAGCGAGTGTTCATCCAGAGGCCTTGCAAAGTAGAGATAGAAAGGTAAAATGTATAGTAAAAGGGGGAAATGCTGTGTCTGGAGAGGTAAAGTCAGGAGTAAATCGGTTTAGAGAAGTGTTAGAAAAAGTGGGCCTATCCTCACGGATAGTGGAGTTTTCTTGCTCTACTCGGAGCTCTGAAGAAGCAGCTCGGGCGATTGGTTGCGAGATAGGACAGATTGTTAAGTCTCTGATTTTTGAAGGAGCACACACTCATCGCCCTTTTTTAGTTTTAGCAAGTGGGGAGAACCGGGTTAACGAAAAGCAACTGGAATGCCTGGTGGGAGAGCCCGTCTGCAAGGGGGATGCTCAGTTTGTGAGGGAAAAAACCGGTTTTGCCATCGGGGGAGTTCCTCCTCTGGGTCACAAAGAGAAAATAGAAACTTTTATTGATCAGGACCTGGAGAAATACGAGGAAATCTGGGCAGCTGCTGGTGACCCTCGCAGCGTGTTCCGGCTTTCTTTTCAGGAATTGGTAGAGTTAACTGGAGGACGGGTGATTTCGGTTAAATGAACGAAGATATTATGAAAGAAAAATTTATGGAAATTGCCTGGGAGGAAGCTCAACAGGCTTTCCGGGAAGACGAGGTTCCGGTAGGTGCCTGTGTCGTTTCAGGGGGAGAGGTTGTAGCTCGCTCTCATAATCAAAGGGAAAAGCGACAAGAGGTGACCGCTCATGCTGAGATTATAGCTATCAATCAAGCTTCTCGGGTTTTAGGTAGCTGGCGCCTGAGTGATGCTTTTCTTTTTGTTACTCTGGAGCCCTGTCCTATGTG
>NZ_JAAYFP010000064.1:0-2479 GCF_012728195.1 Candidatus Sordicultor fermentans | reverse complement strand
TTTAAATGATTGCGAAAGGTAGATTTGTACACAGATTCTTCTTTTCCGAAGATTAGGAAAAAATCCCTTTTTAGGGTAAAATAGTGGAAGGAAGAAATTAGCTGAGGGGCGGAAGCGGATTTCTCTTTCTATGTATGAACTTTTAGGAATTAAGGGAAATCTATTTGTATCGAAAGCACTGGAGGTAATTTAAGGAGTGTTGAATAAGGAACCAGGAATTTACTTTCCCAAGGAGCGCTCTCTACGCGGTGTATCTCCACGCCTGGCGGAAATGCTCAGAGAGTGGACTAATGAAAAAGCAAAGTAGTGCTTTTAGCCGTATCTGGGGGTATCTTCGTCCTTATAAAGTCTATGTGATAGGTGCCTTTATCATGGCTCTCTTGGGAGCAGGATTTAATTTGGTTGTTCCCTGGCTGGTTAAAGGTGCCATTGATGATGCTCTAATAGGAAGAGACAACCGGCTTCTTCTTTTTATTGCTCTGGGGGCAGTAATTCTTTTTTTCTTTAAGGGATTGGCTTCTTATCTTCAGAACTTATGGGTTTCTTTTTCTGGATTTCGGGCCACAACTCGTCTCCGTTCTGAATTGTATCAGCATCTTTATTTTCTTCCTGCTTCTTTTTTCCGCGATAATCCTGCAGGAGAGGTAGTGTCTCGCCTCACTAATGATGTGGCAATTTTACAGAATCTTTTTTCTAATACTTTTGTTAACCTGTTTATGGACTTTTTTATTTTTTCTGGCTCTATAATTTTGTTGTTTCTTATCCACTGGAAGCTGGCTCTGTTTTCAGTAGCGGTTTTACCTCTGGTGGGTTTTAGCGTAGAGTACCTGGGGAAAAAAGTTAAGGGAGTTTCTCATCTCTTGCAAAAGAGAGTGGCATCATTGGCTTCTCTGGTGGAGAGAGCAATGGCGGGAATGAAGATTTTTCAATCTTATATGACTGGCAATTATGAAATCGAAAAATTCGAAGCAGAAAATGAGGCCAGCTTTGATCTGGCCATGGAGCAAGTTCGAGCTAAGGCATTACTTACCCCTCTGGTAGAATTGGTCTCTGCTTGTGGTGTTACCGCTGTTTTATTGTATGGTGGAAGAGAGGTTATTCAAGGTTACCTTACTACCGGTGAGTTAATAGCCTTTCTGGGATATTTACTTACTGCTTCCACCCCTCTCTCACGTTTTTCCAGCAGCTTCCAGGTTCTTCAGCAGAGTTTGGCTTCTGCTGAGCGACTCTTTGATTTTCTAGATCTTCCTTTGTGGGGTAAAGAGATGGAAGGACAAAAAGAAATAACTTCTTTGCAAGAAGGGATAAAATTCAAGAATGTTTCTTTTTCTTACCAGGAAGAAAAAGTACTGGAAAATTTTAATCTAGAAATTAAAAAAGGAGAAAAAGTGGGGATAGTGGGACGAAGCGGAGCGGGAAAGAGTACGTTAATTAACTTACTTCTCCGTTTTTATGACCCGGATGAGGGGAGCATAGAAATTGATGGTGTTGATATTCGAGAATTGACTTTTTCCTCGTTGAGAAGCTTGATGGGGGTAGTATTACAGGACACTCTGATTTTAGGGGGAACGATAAGAGAAAACATCCTATATGGAAACTTAGATGCCACCTCAGAAGAGGTTCACCTTGCTTCTGTTAGAGCTCACGCTCATGAATTTATTGTCCATCTAGAAAAAGGTTATGACACTGAAGTGGGAGAAGGAGGAGCTCGCTTCTCCGGAGGACAAAAACAGAGAATTGCCATTGCTCGAGCTTTGCTAAAAGATCCTCCTATTTTAATTTTTGATGAGGCTACCTCTAACCTGGATCCTGAATCGGAGAAATATATTTTAGATACCATTGCCAACATTGAGGAAGATAAGATAGTAATAGTAGTGGCTCATTCCTTGAGTATGGTAAAAGATTTAGACCGGATTATTGTTATTGAAGATGGAAGAGTTAGAGGTGACGGAACACACGAAGAGCTTTTACAATCTAATCTTTATTATCGACGTCTTTTTGGTGTAGAGACTTTTGATAAAGCTCTCTGATTTTCCGAAGGGAAGGGCGATACTCAGGACTCTGGTAGTCGGGATAAGTATAAGGGAAAGGCCGAAAGTCTCCTTTTTCCCATTTAATAGTGGCTTCAGCATATATACCTCTGCAGAGATAGACGCGGTGAGAGAAATTTTTAGTACTGGCCAGCACAATTTTACCCCCGTCAAAGTAACCGGGATCTAAATTGATTCTTCGTTCTTTCTCTCCTTCCTGAGTAGTTTTTTCTATCTCGTTGGTGGCAACTTTTATGTCGGCTAATTCTCCTGGGTCAATCAAGGGTTTGAAGACTATAAATACTCTTTTCAAGTTTTCTCCAATATTTTGGTAATAGTCAGTGTAAGTGAAAGGAATCTCCTCACTAATCCACTCAATTTCTCCCCATCGTTTTTCAAGCTGGGGCAAAATATCTTCTAATATGTTTCTTTCTTCATAAAGAACAGCG
>NZ_JAAYFP010000063.1:0-2364 GCF_012728195.1 Candidatus Sordicultor fermentans | reverse complement strand
GGAATAGGGCAATACGCAGGTGATAGACTCCTGTACTTTCCATCACAAATAGTATATGAGAGAAGTCCTCTTCGGGATGTTGCTTTAAGAATTCTTCCATTGATGAGATATCATTTTCTATCTGGTATTGCCGATGCTTTGCTCCATTCCACCTTCTTTTTCTCTTTTTTAAGATAGCTCATTTATAAGCTATTTGATACCCCTTAATATACAATGACGACACGGAGGCTTTTTTCTCCGTGTTATTTTTGGCTTATAAGGGGCACTTATAAGAGAGCTATAGAGGGTTTCCCCCTATAATTCGGGAATAGGATATTTATCTTCCGGTGGCTCTGTTGCAGATTATTTGCCCTTAGCCACCTGAATGATATAATTTACCGTATGAGCCAGGAAAAAGAACATTTAAAATCAGTTCTCTTGCTTTTTGTTACTGCAGTTCTCTGGAGCTTAGGGGGAGTGCTAATCAAATCAGTTGTATGGCATCCTCTGGCTATAGCCGGGGCACGAAGTGCTATTGCTTCTCTTGTCATTTTGCTCTATCTTGGAAAACCTGAAATAAACTGGTCCTGGCCTCAGATAGCCGGCGCTTTAGCTTACGCTGGAACGGTAATTCTTTTTGTTACTGCTACCAAATTAACCACTGCTGCCAACGCTATTTTACTTCAATATGGCGCCCCGATTTACGTAGTTTTTCTAGGAAAATGGTTTTTGAATGAAGAGGCTTCCCGGGAAGACTGGTGGGCGGTGGTAGCTGTTCTGGGAGGGATGGTTCTTTTTTTCTTTGACCAGCTTCAGTGGGGAAGCTTACTGGGAAATATAATAGCTGTTTTGAGCGGTTGGTCTTTTGCTTTCTTAATCATCTTTATGAGAATGCAAAAAGACTCATCTCCCCTTGAGTCTGTTCTTATAGGTAACATTTTTGCCGCTTTAATTGGCCTGCCTTTTATGTTTGAGTACCTTCCCCCTCCGGGAGTCTGGGTAAACCTTATCTTTTTAGGAACAGTTCAGTTAGGTTTATCCTATATTCTTTATTCGATAGCCATAAAGGGAGTAACTGCTCTTGAGGCCAGCCTCATCCCGGTAATTGAGCCAATTCTTAACCCTCTCTGGGTATTTTTAGCCATTGGAGAAATACCGGGGAAATGGGCACTGGCAGGAAGCGCAGTTATATTGACTTCTGTGATTCTTTGGTTTTTAAAGAAGAATCGCGAGAAGAAACCATCTCTTTCTGCCCCTTCTTAAAGATTATTCTCGGTTGTGCTTAGGATTTACCTGAATATGCTCTCTTTCCTCTGCGAGGCATGGAGAACTTCCCTCTTTCTGTGTATGTTTATAGAGTTTTACCGATCCGGAGAGTGGGCATTTCCCTTTTCTCCTTTTTAATTGAAGCTTTAACTGCTATTCTATTTTTAAGTCTTTAACCCCCGATAAAATTGTTTCCCTCTGGCCATGGTGGTAAGGTCTTCTTTCTTTTTGATTTCCCATTGTGAGATCTTTACCACCCATACTTCTTTTTAGATATTTTTTCCACACATTTTATTATAGAGCCCTCGAGGGGTTGACTTTTAGCATGGTTGTCATTAATATTTAAAACAAGGTATACGAGAGGAGGGTAAGCTGATCTATTATGCAACAAGAAATGACTAAAAGAAAAAACTCCAAAAGCTTCCGTTTTAGGGAAATGAACATTTTGATTGCCCTTATTCTTATGTGTTTATTAATAACCATTATGAACCCCCGCTTTTTAAACCCTTTCAACCTTCAGACGATTGCAAGACAGGTTGCTATATATGGACTCCTGGCTGTGGGGGAGACTTTAGTTATTATTACTGGAGGAATTGATCTTTCGGTGGGCTCTCTGGTAGCTCTTATTGGGGTGCTGGTGGCTCTTTTTATGAAGGGCGGTTTAAGCGTGGCTTTTTCTATAATAATAGTTTTGCTTATCTCTTCCCTTATCGGGCTTACACATGGTTTGTTTGTGACTAAGCTCAATGTTCCTCCATTTATAATTACCTTAGGAACTCTTACTGCTGCAAGAGGGCTGGCATAAGCAATCACGAAAGGATGGCCCATTATTGGCCTTCCCGAAAGTTTCTTCTTTATAGGGCAGGGACATATCATAGGTATTCCCTTTCCTCTTATAATTCTCCTGATTTTTGCTGCTATTGCTTTCTTTATTACGAGATACACGGTTTTAGGAAGGCAGCTCTATGCTACAGGCGGAAATATTGAGGCGGCGAGGCTTTCTGGAGTTAATGTGGATAGAAGGAGAATATTTGCTTACGTATTTAATTCCTTTTTGGCTGGAGTTACAGGAATAATCGTTGCTTCAAGATTAAGCCAGGGACAAGCAGGAGTGGGTAG
>NZ_JAAYFP010000062.1:0-5840 GCF_012728195.1 Candidatus Sordicultor fermentans | reverse complement strand
CTTTAGCCCATTTGACAACGAGGACAAAAATAAGTGCTGCGGGAGGCAATTTTTTTTCTCACAATTTTTTCTCCACAGCAGGGACACCGCTCTCCTTCCTTTCCATAGACTAACAATGAATTCTGGAACTCTCCTTGCTCTCCCCCTGAGCGGACGTAATTCCGAATAGTAGTTCCCTGGTGAGCAATGGCTTCTTTCAAAACTTGAGGAATGGTGATAAACAG
Organism: Candidatus Sordicultor fermentans; assembly: GCF_012728195.1. Classification (NCBI taxonomy): domain Bacteria; kingdom Pseudomonadati; phylum Atribacterota; class Atribacteria; order Atribacterales; family Candidatus Caldatribacteriaceae; genus Candidatus Sordicultor; species Candidatus Sordicultor fermentans. The sequence goes on along the minus strand of NZ_JAAYFP010000062.1, from coordinate 5,616 downwards.
CTTTTTCTTTTCCTCTGGTGTCAAATCGTTCGTTCTTTTCTCGGGGTGAATAGAGCTCCGAAAGAGAATTTCTGAAGCATAGATATTACCTATACCAGAAATGTAGCGCTGAGAAAGGAGAAAGTCTTTAACCCTCATTTTTCTTCCGCTCAAAACTTTTTCAAAATTTTCCTCGGTATATTCAGGAGACAAAGGGTCTATCCCCACCTGGCGTAAAAGTTCTTCTGTTTCTTCTCTGGTTAGCAATGCTACTTTTCCCAATTTCCGCTGATCGGTTAAGGAGAGAAAGCCAGAAGATAAACCTAAAAGAACCTTAAGATAGGGAAAAGGTTCTTCTCTGGAAGAGAAAAGCAATCTTCCTGTCATTCCCAGATGAAAAAATATAGAGCTCTCATCTTCCAGAACTAAAAACAAATTTTTCCCTTTCCGCTCTAACTTGTTTATTTTTTTCCCTAAAATCATATCAGAGGGAAGATAAAATTGAGAATCCTCCACCCGGACAAAGAGAATGCGGCTTTCCTCAATTTTTTCTTTCAATTCTCTCCTTATTACTTCCACCTCAGGAAGTTCAGGCATCTTATCCTCCTCCTTTCATAATTCTCCCTATCTGACACAGAGCTTCCTCGAGATTAGTTTCCTGGATGGGCAGGCGGAGTCTCCAGTTGGGATATTCATCAACAGTTCCTGGAAGATTAATCATTCTCTTCTCTCCTAAAACATCGTTTAACCCCACCACTTTGATCAAGGAAGGAGTGAGAGCCAAAAAGCGCAGCAATGCCTCCCACAGGCTCCCTCCTTCTTCCCATAATCCCCACTGGGAAAGCTTTTGAAGCACTTTTTTGCAAAATTCTTCCCTTTCTCCCAGATACACCCGGACTTCCTCTTCTCCATACATCCCTACTTTTTCCCGGAGCAAAATATCCTCACCTTCCCAGAAGGAAACCAGAGGAGGAAGATCATGGGTGTTAAAAGTGGCAAGAGAAAGAGGGGGGTATTGCGAAGGAGAAAGAGGGAAACCCTCTGCGTCTTTTTCAAAATAAAACACCCGGGTAGAAAGCACCTGAAACTTGTGCATACTCTCTTTTAAAAGAGGGTCAACAGTTCCCAGGTCTTCTCCAATTACTGTTACTTCATTCCGCATACTTTCTAAAGCTAAAATCCCCAGTAAATCAGGAAGAAAATTCTCGACGTACGCTCCTTCCCGAGCCTCGCTCCCTTCGGGAATCCAGTAAAGACGCTGCCACCCCAGGATATGGTCTACCCGGAGATAGCGAGCAAATTGCATATTTTTACGAATGAGGGCAATAAAATGCCGATAGCCGTTTTTTCTCTCTTTTTCGGGAAAGAGAGGAGGAAATCCCCAGTTTTGCCCTGCCGGAGCAAAATCATCAGGCGGAGCTCCCAGGGAAGCTTGAAAAGCAAAACAATCTTCTTCTAAGAAACACTCACTCCCTCCCGCCGAGGCTCCCACTGGTAAATCGAACCCCAAAAAAGAACCGGAAGAGAGAAATTTTTCCATCAACCATTGAAGATAAGCATGATATAGCACCTCTTCCCGGTGAGCCTGAATATAATCTTCTACGGCCTTTTTTTCTTTATATCGGTAGGGAGAGGGCCAATTTCTCCAATTTAAACCATGAACTTCAGCAAAGGCATAAAAGAAAGAAGCCCATTTTATTCTCTCTTCCTGAAAAAAAGATTCCAACTCTAAAAAGCGGGGATCTTCATTTCTTCTTTCCCAAAACAGGCCGAAAGTCTGGCGCAGGAATTTTTGCTTTAGCGACCACACTCCGTCATAATCTATCTCTTTTTCTGGGGAGAAAGAGGAAAAAAGAGGAGAAAGCTCATCTAAATATTTCTTACTTTCTTCATATCCCAGAAAAGACGCTACCTCCTCAAGAGGAAGATAAATGGGGTTCCAGAGCAATCGGTCCAAAGGTAGATAAGGGCTAATACCGTGGGGAGAGCGATTTTCAGTAAGATGGAGAGGCAAGACTCCCAGAAATTCTCCCCCTGCCTTTTTTAACTTATCCTCTACAAGCAGTAAATCTCTCCAGTCTCCAATACCCTGGCTTTTTAGAGTAGCAAGGGAAAAAACCGGAACCTGAATGCCCCATATTTTATGAGAAGGGAGAAAACAACTACCGGGAGAAAAAACTAAAAAAACAGGATGTACCACTTCTTTTTCTCCCGGAAGAAAAGTGAGCTCATAGTATCCCCATTCCATAGAAGGAGGAAAATCCCACTCTAAAAAGGAATGCTCCTCTATGTTAAACTCTTCTCTCCATTCTTCACCTTTTTCTCCTTTTACCATCAAAACCACTTTCTGAGGAGAAAGAGGGCCAAAGCAAAGTTTTCTTTCACTGGTTACCACAACAGGAGGAAAGGGGTTATTTTTTTCTTCTTCTTTTTCTCTTATTTTCTCTTCTAACCCTGTTTCGGACAAATCCTCTATTCCCATTACTTGCAAGAGAGAAATAAGGGTAGTAAGGGAAGCTTCCACTTTTTTGCCCTTGATATCGTAGTAATATAGCTGAATTCCTGAAAGGTGAGAAAGTCTTTTTACTTTTTCTTCCCAGTTTTCCATACTCACTTCTCCTTGCAATATCATACCATGCTTTTTATTGCCCGGTCGAGAATATTTTAAAAGTAATTGATAAAAACTATCTTGTATCTCACCCGCCATCATTCGAGACCCCCGGTTGGAAATTGATTGGTGATTAGAAAAATATTCCTCTCTTCTTCTGTATTTGTAAGAAGCAGCTGGGGTAATCTCTCTTTCCCCATTTATCATCGCAAACATGTCATAGACCAGGGAACTTTCCCTTTTTTATAAGGTAACACCGGCCTCTTTGCGGCCATATTTCACAATATTCCGAAGAGGAGATACTACAAAAATCTCTGGATGTGGTAAGAGAAAAAGAAAGTAAAAGTGGCAACCCACCTTTCATTCCCCGGTGGATGAGTGATTTCTACTGATACGGAGAGTCAGGTAATGTACAGGAATCTGTAGTAGAAATGTTGACCGGATAGATTCCCAGAGAATCATATGATAAAATTACTGAGGAGGTTTTTCATATCGCTAATGTTCACTCTCAAGGGAGAGTTTTTAATCCAATAGAGCAAGTTTTTAAAAACGGGATGACCAGGAAGGTCAGTGGTAATATCGTGTTCATTTCCAGATATAAAACTGAATACCGGATTACCAGTTCAACCAGTTCCCCTTGTGGTCCTCAAGGAAACATCCAGAGTCGGTGATGGCGCTACCAGATACGATGAATGAGCATCTACTGACACAGGAGCTCGAGAAACGCGAAACACGCTATCGAACCATCCTCTCTTCAGTTCAAGATATCGTCTTCACCCTGGATAAAGCACAGCGCTGCACCGGAGTGTATGGTCAGTGGCTGGAGCGGCACCATCTTGCCCCCGAGGATTTTCTGGGAAGAAGTGTTCAGGATATTTTTGGTGAAGAAGATTCCCTAGCTCACCGAGAGGCCAGTGAAAAGGCTTTCCGGGGTGAATCGGTGGTGTATGAATGGTCAATTCTCGTGAACGGGGAGCGACGATATTTCCAGATCTCTCTTTCTCCCATCAAAAATGAAGAAGGCTCCATCGAAGAAGTAGTAGGAGTCGGTCGCGATATTACAGACCTCAAAGAGGCTGAAGAATTTTACCAGAAACTACTGGATGGTATTCCCTATCCTGCCTCCCTTATCAATCGAGAGCGGCGCATTCTGGCTCAAAACAAGGCCACAGAATCTTTTGCAGGGTCAAAAGTAGGAGATATATGCTGGCTTTCTTTCCATGGGACAGATACCCTCTCTGCATCTCAAAAGTTAGAGCTTGAAAAAAGTGGTGTCCTACCCCCCGATGCCCACTGCCTTTACTGCAGGGGAGATGAGGCTCTCGAGCGCCAGGAGGCCATAGTGGAAGAAGTGGAGCTTAAAGGAAGAATTCTGGAAACCGGATGGGTTCCTCTGGGTAGCGATATCTATCTTCATTACTCCATCGATATCACCAAGTATAAGGAAGTAGAACGAGAGCTTCGGAAAGAACGCGACTTAGCCCAGAAATACCTGGATACCGCCGATGTTATTTTCCTCATTCTTAATCCTCAGGCTGAGGTGACCTTGCTAAACCGCAAAGGGGCAGAAGTTCTGGGGTATGCTCAAGAAGAATTAGTGGGAAAGAACTGGTTTGATGTCTGCGTCCCGACTCGGGTACAGGAGGAAGTGAAAAATGCTTTTGCCCGATTGATGGCCGGAGAAAATGAAACGGTGGGACACATCGAAAACCCCGTTGTGACCCGGAGTGGAGAGGAAAGACTGATTGCCTGGCATAACGCTCTCTTGAGAGACGATGAAAATTGCATTGTGGCAGTTCTCAGTGCAGGTATCGATATCACCGAAAGTCGGAAAATGGAAGAAGAACTTCGCTATCTGAACTTCCATGATAAACTGACCGGCGTACATAGCCGAAATTTCCTGGAGAAAGAGATAGAAAGGCTGGATATTGCAACACAGCTTCCCATAAGCGTCATCATGGTAGATGTTAACGGGTTAAAACTGGTCAACGACACTTACGGACATGAGCGTGGTGATGAACTCCTGCGATGTGCGGCACAGGTTTTGAAAGCTTCCTGCCGGGAACAGGATGTTATAGCCCGCTTTGGGGGTGATGAGTTCGTTATACTTCTACCAGAAACCTCCTGGAAAGAGGCTCAAAAAGTCTGTCAGAAAATAAGAAGTAAAGCAAAAGGGGTATTTGTAGAGGAAGTGCCCCTTTCTTTAGCTCTGGGCCTTGCCACTAAGGAAAGCAGAGAAGAAAGTCTTACTGAGGTTCTCCGAAGAGCCGAAGGCGAAATGTACCGGCAGAAACTGGCCGAAACCAGAAGTTCCCGCAGCGCTATCATTAACGCCTTACTCAATACATTAGAGACTAAAAGTTATGAGACTCAACTGCACACCCAGCGTATGCAAAAAGTGGGACTGGCCATTGCTGAAAGAATCCAGCTTCCCGATACTGAAGTAAACCGATTGAAATTAGCCATCATGTTGCACGATATTGGGAAAATAACCCTTCCAGAGGAAATTTTGAAAAAAACAGGTCCTCTTCTTCCAGAGGAATGGGAACTCATAAAGAAACACTCTGAATCTGGATACCGCATAGTTCGCGCTACACCGGAATTTGCCCATGTAGCCGAAGAAATTTGGTCCCACCACGAGTGGTGGGATGGTAGTGGCTACCCCCGGGGGCTAGAGAAAGAGGAAATTCCTCTTTTAGCCCGTATTATTGCTCTTGCTGATGCGTATGAAGTGATGCGTTATGGCCGACCTTACAAAAAGGCAATGTCTCAAGAGGAAATCGTCGCCGAATTGAAGCGAAGCGCTGGCACTCAGTTTGACCCAGAACTGGTGGAGGTTCTTCTCCTTCTTATTCAACTCGAGAAAACCAACTCAGACTGTTTATAACCTTTGAACGTACTTGTAATCCAGGTTTCTCGCCCGATATAGGATACAACCTGCTTCTTCCTCCTCGTCTTTGAATCTTCTTCCTCCCCTTTCCTGGAGAGAAATCTCTTTTTTCCTTGTCTTTAAAAAAAGGGAATTAGAG
>NZ_JAAYFP010000007.1:0-2049 GCF_012728195.1 Candidatus Sordicultor fermentans | reverse complement strand
GTAGAAGAGAAGAATAACTTCTTACAGGCGTTTTTTATAAGGGGATTGCTCAACTGTTAATCTTTTATAATAATAGAGGAGCAATCCCCTTATAGTCTGATTTGTCTCACTCTAACTCTCTCCAGAGAAAGAATATGTGAGGCTTTCTCCGGAAGGAGAGCAAAAGAAGATAGCTTCTTCCCTCAAAGAGAGAAAATGAAAAAGGGCCGAAGAGCTCTCTTATCCGTCATTCTCGAAATTTAGCGGGGCATCCACATCATCCGTCATTCCCGAAATCTTTAATCGGGAATCCATGTTTTTGCTTTTCCCCTTTTGTCCTTCTATTGGGAACGATAGGGCGTGTCCCCTCCCATTGTTTGGATTCCTGATAGAACCACTCAGGAATGACAGATAAAAGATGCATTCCCTTTTCCCGTCATTCTCGAGATTTAGCGAGGCATCCACATCATCCGTCATGCCTGAAATCTTTTATCAGGCATCCATCTCCCTCTGTCATTCCCGAAATCTTTTATCGGGAATCCATGCTTTTGTTTTTTTCTTTGGTTTTTAAATACTTTGGACCCCTGATAGAACCATTCAGGGGCAGGCTAAAAACGGCTCGAAAGTCGCCGGGGTGATGGATGAGGAGGGGTTGGTAAGGGAGAATTCTTTCCTCCCTTATACTGGTGGATGGTTTTTCCACTAGCGATCTTTGCTTTTTAGTTTTTTCTTTTAATCTTTAGTTTTTAATCTCATGTCGTAGACTGTCTCTCTTTCTCTCCCAGTGGTTTTTTGCATTTTCTTTTAATCTTACACCGTAGTAGTTCTTGTCTTTTTCTCTTTTTGAGGTGATAGTTCTGAACCATTCAGAGAAAAGAACAGAAAACAGGCAACCTTTCCTTCTCAATACTATTGTCATTTGTAGCGGAAACTGATAAAATGTATGAAGAAATGTTAATATGCTGGAGGATTAAAAATTATGTCTGATGTAGTTGTGAATACTATCAAACTGGGCAGTCGGTATCAGATAGTAATACCAGCTGAAATAAGGAAGTCTATGGGTCTTTCAGAAAGAGATGAGCTATTGGTAGCCAAGAGTGGAAATGCTATTGTTATAATACCGAAACCGAAAAGCTACGCTGATCACCTCATGGGTTTGCATAAAAATGTTTGGCAGGGAGTAGAGCCTGATGCTTACGTCCGAGAGGAAAGAGATTCATGGGGAGACTGAATGAGGCGCTCCGGGGGCATGAGGTGGTTGCCATTGATACTAACTGCTTTATCTATTACTTAGAAGGTGGAATGTGGGCTGAAGAACTGAAGGATAATCTCTTCCTTCCTTTAGAGCGAGGAAGTTTCCGTGCTGTCACCTCAGTGCTTACGGTAGCAGAAATACTGGTAAGGCCTAAATCTCTCGGGTTTCAGGATGTTTGTGAGGAGTATGTTCTGCTTCTTTCTTCTTATCCCAACCTGGAGATTGTCCCTTTTACTCTTCGGATAGCAATTCGTTGCGCTGAGGTTCGTGCCCGATACCGCATACGTACCCCGGATGCTCTTCAGGTCGCCACCGCCTTAGAAGAGGGAGCCGGGGTATTTTTAACTAATGATGCCGATTTACCCTCTCAAGTTGACGGATTACAAGTGGCTATCCTCGGAGATTTTCTGAAATAGGGATAAAGGGAACAGTGCTTTTTCTTGAAAGTGGTGTCCCCCTTATAGTTTGATTTGCCTCAATCTAACTCTCTTCAGAGAAAGAATACGTGAGGCTTTCCCCGGAAAGAGAGCAAAAGAAGATAGCGTCTTCCCTCAAGGAGAGAAAATGAAAAAGAGCCGAAGAGCTCTCTTATCCGTCATTCTCGAGATTTAGCGAGGCATCCACATCATCCGTCATTCCCGAAATCTTTTATCGGGAATCCACTGAGAAAGATGTTTTCCCTTCCTCAGTAGTCTTTTGCATTTTCTGTTTTTCTTTTAATCTTACGCCGCAGGCTGTCTATTTTTTCTTCCTCAGTGGTCTTTTATTTTTTTTATGTTTTTTGTTTTTTCGGGAGTTATATAGTTTGGACCCCT
>NZ_JAAYFP010000061.1:0-8231 GCF_012728195.1 Candidatus Sordicultor fermentans | reverse complement strand
TATTGCCGCTGTGCCTGTTAATAACAGAGGTTTCCGATTGAAGGCTAATATGTAGGCGATACCAACCATAGTACCAGGTAAAGCACCTGGCAATACGGCAATTAAGTCAAGCGCGTTTCTGCCCCAAAATTTCTTACGGTAAATTATATACGATGCAAAAGTAGCAAGCAGTGCAGTTCCTAATGAAGCTAGAAGCGAAAAATAAAGTGAGTTCCAGATATCTTTCATTTTTGATAAAAATGTGTAGCTAAAATTAGCGAGTGTAAAGCTCCAGTCAACTCCCCATGTTTTGGTAAAAGCCCCGCAGATAACTACTACGAAAATTGAAATGGTTAATAGTGACGCAATGGAAAGAATAACTAATAAGCTATATTTTACAATTGGCGGTGTAGGAGGAGCTTCTAATGTACCCCCTTTGCCAGTTACTGTTTCATATTGCTTGCGACTAACCCAGTATCTTTGTATGAGGAAGATACCCAGGCTGGGAATTAAAAGAAAAAAACTGACCACAGCAGCCATTGGTAAATTATACATGCCAGTAACCTGCATATAAGCTTCTGTTGCCAGAACTCTAAAAGGACCCCCGATGACCATCGGATTACCAAAATCGCTCAAAGAATACATGGATACCAAAAGAGCTGCACTGGCTATTCCAGGAGTAATTAACGGTAGGGTAATGGTTTTAAATATTCCCCATTCACTTTGTCCCAGATCTCTTGCTGCATATTCCAAAGTGGGATTTATACTTTTTAATACTCCCGAAAGCGTTAAGGCTGCTACTGGATAATATGCCATAGTTTGAGCAAACCACAATCCTGAAAGACCATAGGCAGAGACATCTAAACCTAATAAGGCGTGAGTGATTAGTCCCTGACGTCCAAAAAGCAAAATCAAGGCTAACCCCGTAACAAAAGGCGGAGATATTAGTGGAAGAATGCTTGTTGCTCTAAAAAACCTTTTGAAAGGGAAATCCTCCCGGGTTAGAGCATAAGCAAAACAAAACCCAATAAGTGTTGAGCTAAAAGTTGTTAAAATTGCAAGTAAAACGCTATTTTTAAGAATTTTCATATAACGTGTTTCTGTAAAAAATCTTCTCCAGGTTTCCGAAGATGGATAAATAACTATTTTTAACATAGGGTAAATAATAAATAAGAACAAAAATACACTTATAACTGCAATGGCAAAAAGGAGTGCAGGGTCTTGCAAAATCCCCTTAAGGGTGAACCGTGAAGTGCGTTGCGTTTTCTCTTCGTATTGCAGCTCAACTGACATTACATTCACCTCCATTATTTAGCTTTATCTCAGTTTAAGAGGGGAGGAGAAACTCTTCTCCCCTCTTAATTTCTTTTAATCGAGAAAACGCTTATTCCACTCTTCAACAATACGATCTCTATTTTGGCCAGCCCACTCATAGTCATAGTCTATGAGTTGTAACTCAGATATAGGTGTTGCTCCTTCGGGTAATACAACTTTTGGGTGTGTTGCTACACGTAGACTTATATCCGAATGGAATTGCTGACCATCTACATCCAGTATCCAATCAACAAATTTTTCTGCTGCTTCTGGATTAGGTCCCCCTTTCACAATCGAGACAGCACCAACTTCCCAACCAGTGTCTTTGGGATAAATGAGGGTAAGATCATATCCACTTTGTATAAGTTTCATAACATCATGCCCAAAAGCAATTCCAATTGTACACTCTCCTAGAGCAGCATGTTGTGCTGGAGCAGCGCCAGCGGTAGTATAAAATGAAATATTTTTATGGAGTCCTTCTAGATATTCCCAGGCTTTTTCTTCGCCTAAGCGGAAGAATTGGGTTGCTACAACTGTATAGGCGGTACCTGAAGCGGCTGGTGAAGCCATCGAGATCTCTCCTTTATAATCGGGATCCAGGAGGTCTTCCCATGTAGTTGGATATTCTTTATCAGGGTATTTTTCTTTGAATCTAGCATTGTTAATTGCAAAGCCAATGGCTCCGACATAAAAACCACTCCAATAATATTCAGGGTGGTAGAAAGCAGGGTCTATGTCTTTGAGAACAGGAGATTGGTAAGGTCTAAGTATCTCTTCGCCTATTAATGATTCGTGAGTCTCCGCGGAGCCACCAAAAAAAACGTCTGCCATTGGATGGTCTTTCTCTGCTATTAGTCTCGCAGCAACGGCTCCTGCGCTTAAGCGGATGAACTCTGCTTTAATTCCAGTTTCTTGAGAAAACTTGTCGAGAATCCGAGCAATTTCTTCTTCATGGAGTGGGCTATATACAACTAGAGATTCGGATGCATAAGCACTTGCCGTCACAAAAAGCAATGTTAACATTAACACCGTTATAACCCGTAAGAATGTTTTTCTTGTTAAGCTAATCATTTTATCCTCCCATAAACTAATATTATCCTTGTTGATAAGATTATTTTAACCACTCTCATCACCTGTTACCATGGAGTGAGCATTCTTTTCTCCTGATTTTTCGAGGGAAACTCCGCCCCTTATGTAACCTGTTTTTAAGAACCCTTAGGTATTTTTAATCATGTTTTCTTTTAGGTTTTTACCTCACCCTCCTTTCACTCTATAAAGACTTTCTTATGGATTTATTGCGGTAACTTTTACCAGGTCTTTATCAGTTTGGAGCTGTTTTATGTATTGAGGTATTTCTTCTAAGGAAACTGTTTTAGAGATGATTTTGGTCATATCCATACCGGAAGCCATAAGGGAGATAACCCGGGGGAAATTGCCATGCCCAGAATGACCTTGAGAACCTACAATTTGAGCTCTTCTGACCTGGAATACTTCAGCAGTTAGAGGAATTTTCACATCAGCTCGAGCTACTACTACCACTGTGGAGTTAATACCTCGAGCTCTCCATATAGTTTCTTCCAAATCTTTCCAGATTATTTGGGGAACACCAGTAGCTTCTAAGTAAATTTTTGCTCCCATTCCTCCGGTGTAGTCGAGAATGGCTTCAGTTACACTTTCCTTTTGGGGATTAATGGTAATATCCACTCCCAATTCTTTAGCCATGTCTCTTCTTATCTCTGAAGGTTCAGAGAGGATTACTTTTACTCCTCCTGCCTTTTTAAGAATAGCACAGGCAGCTAATCCAATAGGGCCTCCTCCAAAAATTACTACATTATCTCCTGGCCTAATTCCTCTTCCTCGCTCAATAACTGCGTTATAGGCTACAGAAGTGGGTTCAGCTAAGCTTCCCGCTAAAAAGAGTTCATCACCCGGGTAGTTTTGTTCCAGTTCCTTCAGGCTCCACAAATACTTAGCATCTACTACTATGTATTCTGCAAAAGCCCCATCTACATCAAATCCTAATTCATGAAGATTTTCACAGTGGTTAGGAAAGCCATCAGCGCAGTGACGACAATAACCACACCATAGCATCTCTTCTGAGGTCACTGGTTCTCCTGCCTCAAAAGGTTGGTTATTTCTACGATTTATGGCTTCAGGTCCTGCTTCTACTACCTCTCCAGAGAATTCATGGCCTAAAGTTGCAGGAAACCCGGTAAGCCCAGGATAGAAAATGTAACCATTCTCATCGGCCTGAGCCATGTGAACATCACTTCCGCATATTCCACAAGCTCGGACTTTTATGAGGACTTCAGTAGGTTTTTGGATCACGGGCTGAGGAACTTCTTCTACCTTTACCTTCGGATATCTCCAAACTTTGCTACCTAACCAGGTAATTTTTCCCTCTACATCCTTGGGACCAATTTTAAAGTCTGGTTTAGGGCTCCATTGGGCGTGCAGTCTTACTGCTTTCATAACGCATCCTCCTTTTAAGCAGGCAATTTATGAAACTGGTTTTAGAATAAAGTAATTTTAATTGTTTGTCAAGAGCAAAGTGCCGAATTTGACAGATGGCTCTAACAGACAAGTTGAATCTAAAACAATCTTTTTTTCTCAGATTATTTGCTAAGCTCTACAGATTATTGTAAAATAACTTCACAATTAGAAAGCGGTTTCGAAGAAGAAGAGAAAAAATGATGCTGGAAATACGAAAAAATTTATGAAAATGGCTTGTAGTGACTATGTAAACCATGTTGCTTTTAAGCCAGTAATATGGAGGAAGAGAAAGTGGACGTTAAAAAATACGATATCTTTATTATCGGTCACGTATCTTTAGACGAAAACGTTTATCATGATCAAGCTGAAAGGATATATGGTGGAGCTGTGTTATATGCTGCTTGCGCAGCTGCAACTGGGCAGAGTAAAATAGGAATATTAACAAAATCGTCTGAGGATGACGAGAAAATAGCTAGTTTATTCAACATTTCTAAAGAGGATATTTATCATATAAAATCAGGCAAAACTACATCTATTAGAAACGAGTATTTGACTGAAGACAGGGAAAATAGAGTATCTACTGTTTTAAGTGTGGCTGATCCATTTAGAATGGAGGAAATACCACCCAATGTAGATGCTAATATATACTATCTGGCAGGATTAATTCAGGGAGACTTTGAATATGATTTAATAAAAAGTTTTTCAAAGAAGGAGGAGGTAGCGGTAGATGCCCAGGGTTTATTGCGCAAAAGTAAGAATGGGCATATGTTTTATGAAGATTGGGACAAAAAATATGAGTATTTGCCATATATTAATTTTTTGAAAACTGATGCAAATGAATCTAGAATAATGACTGGCATAGAAAATAGGGAAAAAGCCGCTGAGCTGCTCTGCACCTGGGGGCCAAAAGAAGTAATGATAACATACAATACTGAGGTATTAGTTTACGATGGTCATCAGTATTACAAAGCTCCGTTTAAGCCGCGAAACCTATCAGGGAGAACCGGCAGAGGTGACACTTGTTTCGGCGCCTATATATCCGAAAGGATCCATAGAGAACCTGATGAAGCTCTATATTATGCTGCTGCTTTAACATCGCTCAAGATGGAAACACCGGGACCATTCAGAGGCACCAGGGAAGATGTATTAAATTATATAAGTAGTTATTACAAAAATTATCTATAGTATAAATGAAGGTCTGGTTATCAGCTAAAAGAGGGACGGGCTTCCTCCCGTCCCTCTTTTAGCTGATTATGGGGTATGTTGGGCAATATAAGCTTTGTGCATAAGATATTTTCTCAATGTTTCTGGTCTGTTTGTATTTATCATGACATTTGTTAAAGGGCTTTGGATGTCCCAGAACCATTGGTAATCAGGAGAGGCCCAGAAACGCATAAGGTGGCCATATTCTTTACCAAGGTTATCTGCCTTTTTCATCTGGGAAATCAGGTAATCTGAAACCTTAATTTTTCCATCCTCTATTAATCGATTAGCTAAAACCCATTCATTATCGCGCAAAACCTCATACAGGGTATCCATAGATAGTTCTGGATAATCGCTGACATATTCCTCTATGATATCTTCTTTTGGTACTAAAAAATCGAAAAATTGGGTAATATCGTTATATGCTATAAGATTGCTACTGATAATTGGCATCCTATGTTTGAAGTTGAGGTATGCATCAGATTTCCAAACTTCAGGGTCATAGATATTTCCAAATCTCCCATCCGCAGTTGAATAGAAAGTTGACCATTCATCCGGAATATTTTCAGGTTCAGCATTGGTGAATACTGTCACCGGGCCTTGAGTCACTTTTTTAGTGTCTCGCTCGTAAGTTGTAAAAAGCCCAGGGTAGTTTTTTAGAATGCTTTGGAGAAGATTCCAGGTTTTATCGGTATCGGTCTTGAAATCTACGTGAAGCAAGAGGGTTTCTTCAGGTGTGTTATAAATTTTTCCTCCATTTGAGAGATAAATCTCATAGAGAGGATCTAAATACAGATTTTGGAGGGTTCCTTTCGTTTTATAATCAGAATCTCCTGTAATTTCATCCCAATCATGTGCTACATACAATTCTTTCATAACTCTGGAATTTTCCACGTCATCAGTGATAGAGAGTTCTATATAATAAACGTCAGCTTCAATACTACCCATCCCATTGTCGATAGCATCTAATAGTGGACGAGCTCTGTAATAATCGTTATGAGAGTGGGTATTTTTAAAGTAAAATTTTTCTCCGATGGGGATAATCTCCAGTTCTTGACCAAATGCTGTAATTGCAAAAGACATAAACAATAACAATAACAATAACAATAACAACATAATACTAAAGATATTTTTAAAAACTTTCATTTTTACTACCTCCTTATAGATTTCACTTGATTAAATACTAAAGCTTTAAAGTAAAAATTGGTTTTACTGCTTTCATAGTGTGTCCTCCTTTTAAGCGGGTATTTATGAAACTGGTTTTAGAATAAAATAGCTTCATTGGTTTGTCAAGAGAAAAAACGATAAAAATTAAAAAATCTTAATAGATGATTTTTCACTTCAAAGTAAGATTTTATCTGCTGTACACCTTGAAAATCTTCTTTAAGCACCTTATAATAAGAGAACGGTTTCAAAAAGGAAGTGAATAAATGGATAAAGAAGTTACCATAAATGATATAGCCAGGGAAGCTGGTGTCTCAAAAGCTACTGTTTCCCGGGTGTTAAATAATCCTGAAAAAGTGGCTAAAAAAACCAGGGAAAAGGTATTAAAAGTGATCCAGGAAAAGGACTATCGTCCCAATCCTATGGCTCGTAGCCTCACTACTCGGAAAACAGGAGTAATCGGAGTGGTGGTTTCAGACATCACTAACCCTTTTTATGCGGTAATGGTAAGAAGCATTGAAGAAGTATGTCGAAGCTACCAATACCATATTTTTCTTTGTAATACCGATGGAAGAGAAGAAGAGGAAGAATTATACGTGAAGTCTCTTATAGAAAAGAAGGTGGACGGCATAATCCTGGGAGCTACCCGGATGAACGATCAAGAAATCCAGAACCTAGCTAAAGCTCAGACTCCTATGGTTTTTGTCTCGCGTCTACCAGAGAACCGTGAGCAGTATGATTATGTAATAGTAGATAGTGTTTTGGGAGGATATTTGGCTACTAAATATCTTCTTTCTTTGGGTCATACCAAAATTGCCTACTTAGGGGGTCATTGGCCTACCTCTTCTAATTTAGAGCGCCTGGAAGGTTATAAAAGAGCTTTAGAAGAGGCAGGAATAGAGGTGAGAGATGAATATATTTACTGTGGCGAGTTCAGAATGGAAAACGGTTATCGAGAAGGAATAAAAATACTCAGGGCAGGAAAGTACCGACCTACTGCCGTTTTTTCAGCTAATGATGCTATGGCTATTGGACTCCTGGAGGCCTGTAATGAAGAGGGGGTAAGAGTACCAGAAGAATTATCTATTATAGGATTTGATGATATTCCTCTTAGTGCTTCCCGGTTGATTCAACTTACTACTGTTTCTCAGTCTACTGCTGAATTAGGTTCTTTGAGTGGAAAAATCATCATGGATAAGGTTCTCAATCCCCGCAAAAAAGATGTTCGACAACAGATAGTTTTTCCACCAAAGTTGGTGATTCGAGGAACTTGCGCTCGAATAAAAGAAGAATAGGAGGATAAATCATGAAGACAAGCTTTGCCGTTTCTTTGCAAAAAACCAGATTTGGAGCTATTGCTTTTGGAGAATCTTTTACCTCCATTATTTCGAAATTGAAGGAGTTAGGTTATCAAGGAGTGGAGTTGGCAGTTAGAAATCCCAGAGATATAAATGAAGAAGAAATAAAGGAAATAGTAAAAAATCATCAATTGGTTGTTCCGGCTATTGGAACAGGACAGGCGTTCATAGAGGAGGGTTTAAGTTTAAGTAGCAGAGAAAAGGAAATTAGAGGAAAAACTATAGAACGCCTGAAAAACCATATCGATTTTGCTTCTCAGTGGAGGAGTTTGGTAATTATAGGACTCATCCGGGGTAATCTTCCTCCTGAGGAGGAAGAAAAAGAAGAAGCTTTAAAGTATTTTGAGGAAAGTCTTCTAAAATGCAGCCAGTTAGCCAAAGAAAAGGATGTCAGATTGGTAATCGAGCCCTTAAATAGATATGAAATTAATTTTCTAAACACTATAAAAGAGGCTCTGGAATTTCTTTCTTCTCTGGGAGATGATAACATCGGTATCCTGGCTGATAGTTTTCATATGAACATTGAAGAAGCGAACTTTTACCAGAGTATCATCGAGGCAGGAGATCGTCTCTGGCATTTCCATATTGCTGATAGCAACCGCTGGGCGCCAGGGTTTGGCCATATTGATTTTGAGTCTATTTTTCGAGCTTTGCGAGACATCAACTATCAGGGTTTTGTTTCAGCAGAAATTCTCCAAAAACCTAATTTTCCTGAGGCAG
>NZ_JAAYFP010000060.1:0-2176 GCF_012728195.1 Candidatus Sordicultor fermentans | reverse complement strand
ACCATTCAGGAATGACGGACAACGGGATAATAAAACCATTCAGGGGTGACGACCTCCCTCTTTCCTGAAATCTTTTATCGGGAATCCACGTTTTTGCCTTTTCTTTTTGTTTTTGTCTTTATGTTTTCGTCTTTTCAGGGGGGCTATAAAGGGGCGGCGCCACCTCGTAGTCGATAGAGACATTCAGGTGATAGTTTAGCGGGTTATACTTGCATAGTTTATTTGGTAACTTGTTTTACACAAATAATTAGTGTATAATAATGGTGCATGTTATTACGTTTTAGAGGTGTGCTATGGACAGATTCACAATATCTATTGACTCTGAGCTTCTCAGTGAGGCAATGCGGCTCTCAGGTAAGAAGCGCAAACGAGAAGTGATTGAGCTTGCTCTATGTGAGTTAATAAAGAAACATCGACTAGCTGAACTTCAAGACCTGGCGGGGTCGGGTTTAGTGGACTGGACTCCGGAGGATTTTACCTCCTGGAGAGAAGCGGCAAAAGAGGAAGAGAATGAGTAAAATCCAGCGCCGAGGAGTGTTTATGGATACCTCCATCTGGATCCATTATTTTCGGCCCCGGGGAGATGAAACTATCAAAACTGAAGTGAAGCGCGTCCTTTTAGCTGAGCAAGTTTTCACTTGTTGGGTAGTGAAAGCAGAGCTTTTAGTTGGAGCAAAGGACGAGGAGGCCTTCACCCGTTTGAGTTCTATACTTGAGGCTCTGGAAGAAATTCCCCTCACCCCGGAGGTGTGGTTAGAGGCAGCGCGGCTTGGCTATAACCTGCGTCGTCGAGGGCTGACCGTTCCTCTTCCAGATCTGCTGATTGCCCAGGCTGCTATAGAAGAGAAGCTCCAGCTCTGGCATGCTGATGAGCACTTTGAGCATATCAAAGAGGTTATACCACTCGAAACCAGACCTTTTATAGAATAGGATGCCAGCCGTCATTGCACCCTGAAGTTGTTATTGCGAAACCCTGCCTGGTCACTCATGATGAGAGAAGAGGCTCATAGAGGAGTCCTCCCTGCTATTAATGAGGAGAAAAGGGCAATGAATGGGTTGATAGAAAACAACAGTAAGGAAGATAATAGGGTATCCTTGAGTAATTTGATTTTGAGAGCGAAGGCAAATGTACATGGGAGAGAAAAAACTGGACAGGGAATTAGAATTTCTCAAAAAGGTGATAGCCTAAGAAGTAGAAAAAGCCGGCTTCAAGGTATTTAAAATAATCCTTTTTGGTAGCAGGGCAAGAGGAGATGCCACACAAGAAAGCGATTGGGATCTGCTTGTAATTGTAAATGAAGATATTTCTTTTGATGAATTAAAAAAATTAACAGCAGATATTCAGCTAAGATTGGCAGCCTTGAGTATACCCAATGATGTAACAATAAGAGGAATCAAACAATTTGAGGCATCTAAAACTATAGTAGGAAATATCTCTTATTTTGCTGATAAAGAGGACATCAAAATATGAGGGAAGAAAGAGTGAAAAACTGGATCATCAGAGAACCCCGCTACTGATACTATTTGCTTTCATAGCGAGCAGTGTGTAGAGAAATACCTCAAAGCATATCTCGTTTTAAATGATAAAGAATTTCGAAGGACCCATAATATAGCTGAGATCTTGAGTTTATGTATTAATATAGATCCCTCGTTTGAATATCTGAAAGACCTGAAAGTTCATGAGCTAACTATTTATGCAACAGAGCTGAGATATCCCGAGTTTTTTTATATTCCCTCACTGAAGGAGGCACAAACTGCTGTCGAGATGGCTGAAAAAACCAGAGATTTTGTAAGGAGAGAATTAATAAAAGAGGGTTTAGACTTATAGAGGCAATGGCAGACTAACAGCGTTCTATTCTTCCTGCGCCGATGAGCACGAACAGTTTGATATCGCTCTTCTCTTTTGTCATCACGAGGAGCAGAACAGTCTACAACGTTTTTACCTATTACCTGTGGTAATCTCACTTTTTTTCTTCTGGAGGAATCCTCGCTCCCCGTCATTCCCGAAATCTAGCCGGGAATCCACATCATCCGTCATGCCTGAAATCTTTAATCAGGCATCCAGATATTTTTGTCCTTAAATGATTTAGATTCCTGACAGAACCATTCAGGAATGACAACACGGAGGTCTTTTTCCTCCGTGTTATTTTTGATCTTTTTCTTTTGTCTTTATGTT
>NZ_JAAYFP010000059.1:0-2187 GCF_012728195.1 Candidatus Sordicultor fermentans | reverse complement strand
TGATTCAGCGATTATTGCTTAGGGAGCTGGTCCTTAGGGGAGCTCCCCGAAGGGAGGTAAATTAAAAATGATGCGTTCTCTGTTTTCCGGAGTTTCTGGTCTTAAAAATCACCAGACCCGGATGGATGTGATAGGAAATAACATTGCCAACGTTAACACCGTGGCTTTTAAAGCCGGTCGGGTAAATTTTGAAGATATTTTGAGCCAAACAGTAGAAGGAGCTCGTAGTCCTCAAGCCGGAGGAATGGGAGGAGTGAACCCCAAACAAGTAGGTCTGGGGATGGGTATCTCGAGCATTGATACTCTTTTTACTCCAGGGAGTTTGCAGAGCACTGATAATCCCACCGATTTTGCCGTGCAGGGAGAAGGGTTTTTCATAGTGAGCGATGGAAGCCAAGTGTATTATACTCGAGATGGAGCTTTCAAAACCTCTGCTGATGGAGCGCTGGTAAATAGCAACGGTTTTCGCCTGCAAGGCTGGATGGCCGATACCGATGGAAATATTGATTCTACCCAAGCTCTCCAGAATATAACTATACCGGTGGGCGCTCAGATGAAGCCTAAAGCTACCACACAAATTGCTTTTGAAGGGAATTTAGACGCTAACGCTGACCTTAACTCTGAATGGATTACCAGTGTTCAGGTTTATGATTCTTTAGGAAATCCTCACAACTTAACAATAACTTTTACGAAAACTGCAACAGCAAATGAGTGGGGTTGGGAAGCAACTTTGGATGGAGTTACGGCAACTGATGGCCAGGGTACTATTCAATTTGATGCTAACGGTTCAATTATCTCAACGACTCTTCCTTCCCTCCCAGCTAGTTTTGCTATTACTGGAGCTAATGCTATTAGCCTAAACATCGATTTTTCTCAACTTACCCAGTTTGGGGGTAACCCCACTGCCTATATTAATTTCCAGGATGGGTATGAGGCCGGGTCTTTAGATATGGTAAGTACTGATTCTGGTGGAGTGTTAACCGGGATTTTTACCAATGGTCAATCCAAAGCCTTAGCTCAAATTGCTTTAGCCACTTTTTCTAATCCGGGGGGTTTACTGAAAGAAGGTGGAAATCTGTACCAGATTTCCAATAACTCTGGTCTTCCCAATATCGGAACAGCGGACAGTGGAGGAAGAGGAAGCATCGCGGTAGGAAAACTGGAGATGTCCAATGTTGATTTAGCCCAGGAATTCACCAATATGATAGTAACTCAGCGAGGTTTCCAAGCTAATTCTCGGGTGATTACCACGTCTGATGAAATGTTACAGGATTTAATCAATATTAAACGGTGAAAAAGAGGGGCACCGCGCCCCTCTTTTTCAAGCCCATGAGAGAGGGATAGAGAATGATTGGTTTAACTCGGTTTAATGGTTCCAGTTTTGTTCTGAATATGGATTTAATTGAAACCATAGAAGCTACTCCGGATACGGTTATCACTCTGGTTACTGGTAGAAAGTATGTAGTTAAAGAGTCAGTAGATGAGATAATCAATAAAATCTTAGATTTTCGCCGACAGAGCGGGGTGAGTAAAATCTTGATACAGAATTTATCCGAGAGCGATATGGAGGGATAACTATGGATAAGGCAACTATCATCGGTTTGGTAGTGGGAGTAGTTTTACTTTTCTGGGGAATGACTGACGCTGCAGCTAATAATATGAAAATTTACTATAGCTTTTCTTCCATACTTATTGTGGGAGGAGGGACTTTAGCTGCTACTCTTATCAGTTTCCATCTGGACCAGGTGATGAAAGCTTTTCAGCTTTTTATGATTGCCTTACGTTCTCGACTTCCCCATCCCTCAGAGATAACCACTACTCTCGTGGGCTTAGCAGAGAAAGCTCGTAAAGAGGGGCTCCTGGCTCTGGAAGAAGAAACAGAGAGAATAGACGACCTCTTTTTTAAGCGGGGGATTCAATTAGTAGTAGGCGGAACTGACCCTCAGCTATTGAAAAGCATCCTGGAAACCGAACTGGTTTTTCTGGAAGAACGCCACAAAAAAGGAAGAGCTATTTTCGAAACGATGGGCAGTTTTGCTCCGGCCTTTGGTTTGATTGGAACACTCATTGGGTTGGTAGCCATGCTGGTTAGCTTGGATGACCCCAAAAAAGTGGGGCCGGGAATGGCAGTAGCACTACTTACCACTCTCTATGGAGCTGTTATTTCTAATCTGGTTTGTCTACCTA
>NZ_JAAYFP010000058.1:0-11124 GCF_012728195.1 Candidatus Sordicultor fermentans | reverse complement strand
TCTTCCATTTCCCTCTCCTTTTTTATCTATTATACTCAACCGCAAAATCCACGGTAATCTTTCTTCCCCGTCCTTTACTCTTTTCTGTACTCCGGTATTATTGTATGGCAATTCTCCATTCTTGAAAAGCGAGATCGCCACGCACAAGGGACACGCAATATTCACAGGTAAAAGAGGTTCTTGTAGTAAATCCAGGTAAGGGTAGGAAAAAGCCCGAAGCTCTTATTGCTTGCTACATGTTGCCAGCAAGCAAACCCCATTTCAATCCCTGGTCGGGATTAAAAGCCTATAAACTCCGGTGGCGCAGATAATCCCAAAAAATGGGAACATTGCTATTGTGAGAAAACCAGCATTGGGCTGCAGGCTCATTATTATGTTCTGTGCTCCAGTATAAAGAGTCAGCGCTATAGCACCACCGACTGTAACCTCAGTAGCAGATGTATTCCTGTATTTTCCCAAAAGAGGATATATAATGATGGTAACGAGGAAAAATAACCCCACCTGGGAGAGAATGTGCAAAAAAGGAGGCAAGGTCAAAAGAGGCTTTAATATTATCGACCAGACATACATAAAAAAGAAGAAAATAACTGAAAGAATGAGAACGTTTAATCTGTCTATTTTAACTACTTGCTCTGGTGGCAATTCCTCAGCTATCTCCTCTTTTTTTCTAACGTATAATAATATTAGAATCCAAAAAATAGCGTAGACAGCAAAGGCAATCTCCATAAACGCTATAGAGAGTAATAAACCCCAGGGCAGAGATGCGACTTGAAATATTGCTGCCATGGTTGCAGATAAAATTTTTGATAGCAACCCCATTATAAAGTAGCTCTTTTTACTGTTTACAATGAATAATGCTAAGAAACATGCAGACGATAGATGTATCGCTATGGCACTGAGCCGCTCTACAAAACCACTTAAAAGGACACCTCCCACCATAAATTCCAGAGAAAATGGTATAGATATCGAAGAAAGAAATATCACTCCCAGCGTTATAGCCTCGCCACAACCAAAGCCAAGACCGAACCCCACTATGCTCTTCCAGTCTCGCGCCTCCTTCAGTGCTGGGTGATACTTCAAGAATAAAAAAGCGGAGAGAACCTCTATGGCTTCAAGAATGGTCGTATTTATAACCATCAGAGGGATATTGGTATAAAAAATAGGCCAGTTCAAGTTCTGAATGGTAGCAATAAAAAACTTTACAGAAACTGCGCAAAACCAGGACAACCAGCCCAACAAATATATATTGGAACTAACCCTGGTACGTCTATTCCAAAACAGAATAGGCAGAATTCCAGCTATAAAATAAGCTGCAGGAAGCATAAGGTATATGACTTGCACAGGTAGCGACCTCCCTTTTATCCTTATTTTTTCCTCTGAAATCGACAGCTAAAACGATACCTCGTCTTATTGTACTACTTCTCCAACGATATTGCCGCCGCCTATGCCCAAGTCCTTTTTTGCCGTAAAAATGGATAGCCTTCTCATCACCTCACCTCATCTCATCTCATCTCCTTCAGTAGTTCTTTTTCTGATAATCCGTCAGTAATACCCAAATTCTTTCTTAAGTTGTCTAAGGAGTTAATTATGAGAGAAATTCTCCATTCTATGAAACCAGCATCTTCCTTTGATACTTTTAGAATACTACTTCAATAGCCTTGATTAGTCCGGGAGCACCGCAACTCGTTATGAAGGTAGGCACTCTCAATCCTCTTTTTACTAATCTTGCAGAAAATATAGCCAGTCTTCATAGCTCCTCTTCTTTCGGTGGATGGCCTCCTTTCTCTAAAATTTTCTATAAGACTTGCTTTACCACAAAGGCCATCCACTTTTCTATTTTACGAGGATATAGAGCATAATCGAAAAAAGCGATAGAACCATTCAGGGGTGACGGCAAAAGAAGGAGAATTCATAAGGAAGGAATTCTTTCCCCTTTATACTGGTGGATGATTTTTCTACCAGTAGTATTTTGTATTTTTATTCATGTTTTAACCTTACGCTGTAGGCCGTCTGCTTTTTCTCTTTCGGGGTTATAGAGAGTTCACCTCGCTGAGGGAGACTTCCTTTCTCAGTAGCTCTTGTCTTTTTATTATTTCTTTATTGACTCCGCAAGTTGCTCTGTTTTTGTCTTTCGGGGGATTATAAGGGGTCCTCCTTTCCCTTTTCTGTCGTGATCCCGAGCTTTTAACTTCTAATATAACTTGCTTTTAAAATTTGTGCAATTTAACAGGTTTAGAATACTACATAAATTTATTTATAGACTACATAGGTAAATTTGTCCATTAACCCAGAAACTTCATGATAAAAAGATACGACGATGGTTATCATTTCTTTTGTTTTTGGAGAGATATACCTAAAATCTCCAGTTGTTTTTCTTCTACCGGGGCGGGAGCTCCAGTGAGAAGGCATACCCCTTTCTGGGTTTTAGGAAAAGCAATAACTTCTCGAATAGAACTCTCCCCGCTCATCAACATAATTAATCGGTCAAAACCCAGAGCAATTCCCCCATGAGGAGGGCAACCATACTGCAGAGCTTCAATGAAGAAACCAAATTTTTGCTCAATTTCCTCTTCTTTTAAATTCAAAAGATTAAAAATTCTTCTTTGCAAATCCATCTGGTGAATACGAATGCTCCCCGAGCCTATTTCATAACCATTCAAGACTAAATCATAAGTCTTGGACTTCACTTTTTCCGGGTGACTATCCAGAAAATCAAGGTCTTCTTCCCGGGGAGAAGTAAAGGGATGATGAACCGAGTCCCAGCGATTTTCTTCTTCATTCCAATCTACCAGAGGAAAATCAGTTATCCAGCAGAATTGAAAAGGTTTCTTATCTTTTATCCACTCCCCACCCAATTCAAATCGCAAACTACCCATAAAATTCAGTAAATTAGACCTCTCTCCCCAGGCTAAAAGAAGCAGGGCATTTTCTCCAAAGGGATATTTATTTACCATCCCTTGCCAGGTCTCTTCAGAAAGTTTGTTCTTCAAGGGAGAGGAACCCCCTCCCTTAACCCAAGATAGAGAAAGAGAGTTTTCTTTTGCTCTCTCAGAAAGAACATCTAATTTTTTTCGAGAGAAATCTTCCCCTTGAGGTAAGAAAAGAGCTTTAACAGCAAAGTTATTTCCTCCCCGAGAAAAAGAAGTTATCTCCTGCCCTAAAAGTTCAGTAAGGTCATCAATCTCCCAGGGAATGCGCAAATCGGGTTTATCTGTACCATATTTTTCCATCGCCTCATCATAGGAAAGTCGAGGAAAAGGAGGATCTACCGCCACCCCTAAAGACTCTTTGAAAACATAAATCATCATTGCTTCTATTAACTGGATGATATCTTCCACCTCTATAAAAGACATCTCTATGTCCACCTGAGTGAACTCTGGTTGCCGGTCAGCTCGCAAGTCTTCATCTCGAAAGCACTTAACTATCTGAAAATAACGATCCATACCAGAAATCATCAAAATCTGTTTGAAAAGCTGAGGAGATTGGGGAAGGGCATAAAAATGACCTGGACTGAGCCTGCTGGGAACCAGGAAGTCCCGGGCTCCTTCAGGAGTGCTTTTAGTAAGAAAAGGGGTCTCCACTTCGAGGAATTCTTTTTCAGAAAGGAATCGACGTATTAGCTGAGCTACCTGGTGGCGAAGAATTAAATTTTTCTGCACCTTATCCCGGCGAAGGTCCAGATAGCGATAGCGAAGGCGGATAGATTCATCTGTTTCCTTATTTCCCTCTATTTCAAAAGGAGGGAGGAGCGAGGAAGATAAAATTTCTAAGTCTTTCACTACAATCTCCACATCTCCAGTAGAGAGTCGAGGATTGACTAACCCTTCGGGACGCTCTTTTACCACTCCCTTTACCTTTATAACATACTCTGGCCTAACCCGGGAAGCTTGAGTATAAATTTCTTCTTTATTATCTACCACGAGCTGGGTAATACCCCATCTATCTCGCAAATCGATAAACAAAATCCCTCCATGGTCGCGCAAACGGCTCACCCAACCAGTTAATTGCACTTCCTTTCCTGCATCTTCTTTTCTCAATTCACCACAGGTATGAGTCCTCAGCATTTTTTTCTTTCCTCCAATAATTTAGCTAATAACTCTTCTTCTTTCATTGATATTTGTTCTCCCGAAACCATATCCTTCCACACCAGCTCTCCTCTCTCTTTCTCTTCTTTCCCCGCTATAATCACAGTATTAATCCCCATCTTTTGAGCTTTTTTGAGATGATATTTTACTCTTTTATCACCAAACTCTAAATAGAAAGGAATAGTTCTATCCCCTAAAAATGAAGCCAGCTTCAACAGGGCTTTTTCTCCCGAAACATCTAAAGGAGCGAGATAAAACAAGGGCTGCTTTTTAAGAGAAGAGGGGTCATACTTTTTAGCTAAGAGAAGAATCATTCTCTCCATTCCAGCAGCAAAACCTACCCCCGGTACAGGAGGGCCTCCTAAAGCAGAAGATAAATTGTCATATCTTCCTCCTCCTGCCACAGCATCTTGCGCTCCCAGCTCCCCAGTTTTAATTTCAAAAGCAGTTCTCGTATAATAATCTAAACCTCTTACTAAATAAGGGTTGATGGAGAAAGAAATATCTAATTCTCTTAAAATCTCCATCAAATCATCCTGATGCTCCCGACATTCCTCACATAGAAAATCTTGCACTAAAGGAAAAGCGGGAGAATGAATAACTTTCTGGCAAGTTTCTTCTTTACAATCTAAAACCCGGAGAGGATTTTTTTCTGCCCTAATTTTACAGTTAGCACAGAGATTATCTCCCTCGCCTTTTAAGAAATCTTGAAGAGTTTTTACATACTCGTCTCTACATTTATTACAACCTAAGTTATTAATTTCTAAAGAAAGGTTTTCCAGCCCCAATTTTTTGCTTACGAGCCAGGCTATAAGAATAATTTCCGCATCACAGGCAGCTTGAGGAAAGCCAATAGCTTCAAAACCAAATTGATGAAATTGTCTCATTCTCCCTGCTTGCGGTCGTTCATAGCGAAACATAGGACCCATATAAAACCACTTAACTCGGGGATTAGAAATATTTAAACCATGTTCTAAGTAAGCTCTCATAATGGGAGCCGTTCCCTCCGGCCGAAGAGTCAGGCTACGCCCTCCTTTATCTGGAAAGGTGTACATCTCTTTTTGTACAATATCGGTAACTTCACCCACTCCTCGGGCAAAAAGCTCTGTGCTTTCAAAAATGGGGGTTCTTATTTCCTCATATTGAAAAGAATAAGCCACAGAACGGACTACTTCTTCCACTTTATGCCAGAGATAAATCTCCTCTCCCCATATGTCCCGAGTTCCTTTAGGAACTCTGATTAAGCTCATTATTTTCCTCCTCTAATTTTCAAGAGCAAAATAAAATTTTCCCTTCTCAGTTTCCCGAAATTATTTTTACTTCGCCTTCTCCTATCCTTTCTACTAACCTTTCCACATCCCGGAAATGAGGAAGGGCGCTCTGCGCTCCTACTTTAGTGCAGGCAATGGCTCCAGCGTTATTAGCGAGCTTCAAAGCTCCTATCCAATCTTTACCCATACCGATTCCCACAACCAGCCCACCATTAAAGGCATCTCCTGCAGCGGTAGTATCCTCCACTTTTACCTCTCGAGCAGGAAGATAGACAAACTGATTATTCTCATAGCTTGCCAGCGCTCCTTCTCCTCCCAGGGTAATTACTTTCCGAGCCGGGCAACGCTCATCCAAAACTTGAATAGCTTTTATAGCATCGCTAATGCTTCTAATTTTAACTCCACTTAAAACTTCCGCTTCGTACTTATTCGGAGTAATTATATCATTGGCAGTCAAAATTTCTATAGGAAAAGGCTGGGCAGGAGCAGGATTGAGTACTACTTTCATACCAGAGCGGTGGGCATACTCAATACACTTTTTCACTACTTCCTGAGGTATTTCCAGTTGTAAAACTAAAAATTCGTTAGATTTAAAAAGCTCTAAGGCGTTATCCAGATCGGTAAGCGAGAGCTCCATATTAGCACCAGGAGCCACCAGAAGTCGATTTTCCCCTTTTTCGTCTACAAATATAAAAGCTAAACCAGTATGAGTCAAAGCCTGTCGAGTGACAAAGGCAAAATCTACATTTTCTTGTTCCAAATTGGCAAACAAGCGCTCTCCAAACTCATCGTCTCCTACTTTACCAATCATACTCACCAGTGCTCCCAGGCGAGCACAAGCCACCGCCTGATTGTTGCCTTTACCACCGGGAAGCATGGAAAATTTTTCGACAAACAAATTTTCCCCCACTTCTGGCATCCGTTCAATTTCAAGTATCATATCTATATTTAAGCTTCCCACTACTAAAATTTTCGGCCTAGACAAGGTATCACCTCCGTATTATCTGTAAATCCTGTTGTTTTGCAATATTCTACTATATCTTACCGCCTCCAGGAGAAAAAGAAGGAAGAAGTTATTAGCATGCTAGCCTTTATAATTTTACCATCTTACTATATGGAACGGAAGAGTAAGGATGCAGCTCTCATCTCCACCGAATTAAAACAATGACACCGAGAAAATACAGAATCCTTATATTACCGTGGACACGGCCACATCTTGCGCATGGCGGTCTTGCTTTTATTGTCACAGAACTATAACCGAACTATAGGAGTACCCCTGTGACCCCCGAAAAGATTAAAAAGGTAAGAAAACAAAAAACTACCGGGAGAGAAAAAGCGTCTCTCTCGGTATGAGGGGGGAAATTCTTTCCCCTCATGAACCTTTTTTGCCGTCACCCCTGAATACCTCTATCAGAAATCTAAATTATTTAAAGACAAAGACCTCTGGATTCCCGATAAAAGATTTCGGGAATGACGGCGGGGGGTCACCCCTGAATGGTTCTATCAGGGGTCCATAAGTATTGAAAAGCCTTTTGGATTCCGAACTGAATTTCAGGAATGAAGAGAGAAGGAAAGAAGAACTTTCAGGAGGAGGAAAAAAGAGATTACCGCGCACACTGGGATTTTTTCTCGAGCATCGTTATCTTAGTTTTATAATCTCTTTACCTTTTCCCAACATTGTCAGGCTGCCAGGTGAGGTTCACAACGACCGTTGAGGGAAGAATTACCACGCCGCGTAAATGAATGAGGTTTGCAATAACAGCACTCTGCTGCATAAACACAAAAAAACTAAAAGTATAAAAATAAAGAGTCTGAGGAAGAGAAAATGCCTCTCCTGAGTGTCTCCAGACACAAAAGATGATAACCAGGAAAATATCCAGTATGCCCACCAGCACAGAACCACGGGGAACCCCCTGCTACTTTCCCGAAGAAGAACACTTCTTTCTCCATTGTTCTTTATGCGCAAGTCGAGTTCAGAAATAATTTTGCATTTTTTGCTCGGTGGGATAAAATGAGCAATAGAATTCAGGAGGTGAAAAGATTGATTCAAATAAAGACTGCTCTTATAAGTGTCTCCGATAAAACCGGTTTAGAAGAATTAGCTACCTTTTTGCAAAAACAAGGTGTGGAAATAATAGCCACCGGTGGGACAGCCAGATTCATCCGTAATCTGGGAATAGAGATAAAAGAAGTTTCTGAGATTACCGGGTTTCCAGAAATACTGGGAGGACGGGTGAAAACTCTGCATCCGGTAATCGAGGGAGGAATATTAGCCCGGAGGGACAATCCAGAAGATCAGGAAGACCTAAAAAAACACCAGATTAAACCCTTAGATTTAGTAGTATGTAATCTCTACCCTTTTGAAAAAATGATAGAAAAGGAAGAAACCTCTTTAGAGAAAGTAGTGGAAGAAATTGATATAGGAGGCATTACTCTCCTTCGAGCCTCGGCCAAAAATTTCCGATACGTGGTATCGGTCTCTTCCCCTTGCCAGTATCAAGAATTGATGGAAGAGATGACCAAAAACGGAGGAGCTTTCCCCAAAGATAAATCCCAGAAGTGGGCCATAGAGGCTTTCTTCCGGACTTCAGCTTACGATGGCCATATTGCCAACTATCTTACCAGACTAACCTACCCTGAAGAAGAGCCTTTTTATCCCCAATTTTCTCTTTTACTTCGTAAAAAATACCCTCTTCGCTATGGAGAAAATCCTCACCAGCGAGGAGCTTTCTATGAAGACCTGTCTTTAGACCCTCAGGGTTTTATGAGATATATAGAACACTGGGGAGAAAAAGAGCTTTCCTTCAATAATCTCTACGATGTGCAGGCTGCTTTTAGCCTGGTCAGAGAATACGAAGACCCAGCAGTGGTAATAGTAAAACATAATAACCCCTGTGGGGTGGCAACCGATTCTAATCTCTCGGTAGCAGCTCAAAAAGCTCTCTCTGGAGACCCGGTATCGGCCTATGGAGGGATTGTGGCCTTCAACCGTCCGGTAGACAAAGAAAGCGCCAAGGTGTTCAGAAAATTGTTTATAGAGGTCGTTATCGCCCCTTCTTATGAGGAAGGTGCCCGGAAGATTTTTTCCTCCAAAAAAAATCTGCGAGTTATTCAAGCTCCTCTGTCTTCTCCCTCCTATTTTGACTTAAAAAAGGTAGATGGAGGTTTTCTCCTCCAGGATAAGGATATAATTGATTTAGATAAAAATAAATTGCAAGTAGTAACAGAGAAAAAACCTACTCCTCAGGAAGAAGAAGATTTATTATTTGCCTGGAAAGTAGCCAAACATGTCAAATCCAATGCCATTGTGTTAGCCAAAGACCGCGAGACAGTGGGAGTGGGAGCGGGACAGATGAGTAGAATCGATGCTCTATATATAGCTCTTCTTAAGGCCCACGGGCGAGAAAAGGGAGCAGTGCTGGCCTCCGATGCCTTCTTTCCTTTTTCTGATGTAGTAGAAGAAGCAGGGGAAAATGGAATTACCGCTATTATTCAGCCTGGTGGCTCTATTAGAGATGAAGATTCCATCCAGGCCTGCAATAAACTGGGAATCAGTATGGTTTTTACCGGGATTCGCCATTTCCGGCATTAATATTCCGGGAGGTTAGTTTTACGGGAAGAATTTATGGAAGAATACTATGACGTCATCGTGATTGGAGGAGGTCATGCCGGATGCGAGGCTGCTCATGCTTCAGCCCGGATGGGAGCAAAAACCCTTCTTCTAACTACCTCCATTCACCATTTAGCCCTTATGCCCTGTAACCCCGCCATTGGTGGACCGGGGAAAGGACACGTAGTAAGAGAGATAGATGCCCTGGGAGGCCTGATGGCTAAAGCTACCGACCTTTCTACCATTCATATAAGAAGAGTTAACACCGGGAAAGGGCCGGCAGTGCAAACTCTACGTGCTCAAACTCAGAGAGACCTGTATAGTTTAATTATGCGGAAATTCCTGGAAAATACACCTCACCTCTATCTTTTTCAAGGAGAAGCAACTGAAATATTACAAGATGAAAAAGGGGGAATAAAAGGGGTGAAGGTAAAAAATCAAACTACCTTTTTTGCTCCCGCTGTGGTTTTGTGCACCGGTACATTTTTAAATGGATTGATTAAAATCGGGGAGTTGAGCTATCCTGCAGGAAGACAGGGAGAATTTCCCTCGATAGATTTAGCTTGCAATTTACGCAATATGGGACTGCAGTCAGGCCGGCTCAGCACTTGCAGTCCTCCTCGTCTGGACCGACGAACTATAGACTTTTCCTCTTTGAAAGAGCAGAAAAGCGACGATAAGCCTCTGTGCTTTTCCTTTACCGGAGTTCCTCAGGTTTATGAAGGAGCATCAGTGTTTATTACCCGTACTTCTAAAAAAACTTGCGATATCATAAAAGCCAACCTCCATCGCTCCCCTCTTCTCTACTCCATCTCCGATACTTCTTCAGTGAGGGAATGTCCTTCCCTGGAGGATAAAGTTTATCGCTTTCCCGAAAGAGAAAATCACCTCCTGTTTTTGGAGCCTGAGGGAAAGAAAAGTAACGAAATCTACGTCCAGGGTCTTTTTACTTCGCTACCAGAAGAGGTGCAGCGAGAAATAGTCCACTCTATAACTGGCCTGGAGAGAGCTCATATAATAAGACCAGGATATGGAATTGAATACGATTATATTTTACCTACTCAGCTTAAATCATCTCTCGAGTGTCGAGAAATTCCCGGCCTTTTTTTAGCCGGACAAATCAACGGGACTTCAGGATACGAAGAGGCAGCAGGACAGGGAATAATAGCCGGAATTAATGCCGCAAGTTACGTCAAAGGTCAACCCCCTTTAATTCTTCGGCGAGATGAAAGCTATATCGGGGTTATGATCGATGACTTAGTAACCAAAGGAGTAGATGAACCCTATCGGTTACGCACTGGAAAAGTAGAGTTTCGCCTGGTGGTTCGCCACAGTAATGCTGACCTCCGTCTCAGTTTCTATGCTTATGAGCGGGGAATAATAAGCGAAAAAGAATATCACCGGGTGGAGGAAAAGAGAGATAAAATCCAGAAAGAAATCGAGCGCCTCTCTCGCCTTACTATTTATCCCACCACTCAATTGCAGAGTCTCTTAACGCAAAAGGGAACAAATCCGGTAAAAGAAGCAATAAAAGCCAGCGCTCTTCTTTCTCGTCCGGAGATTAGCTACCGGGATTTAGCTCCTTTTGATCCGGAAAGGCCATTTCTCGAGCCTCAGGTAATTGAGGAAGTGGAGATAGAAATAAAATATCGAGGATACATTGAGCGACAAAAAAGAGAAATAGAAGAGTTTAAAAAAATGGAGAATAAAGTTATTCCCCCTGACTTCGACTTCTCTTCTATTCAGGTAATTTCTCAGGAAGCACGGGAAAAACTACAAAAAGTAAGACCTGCCACTTTAGGACAAGCTGCCCGGGTGGCAGGAGTTACTCCTTCTGATATAGCAGCTCTGCGTATTTTATTAGAGAAATAATCAGTGTAATTCCCCCTATCACTCTCCAAAATTTTCTGGTCCATCTACCTATTGAACATAATAAACAATCCAAACCACAGAACTAACTTCTCCCTCTAAAGCAGCAAACAACTTCTAAACGAGAACTCCCCATTTTTAGCTTTACCCGAAACATCCACAAATTGTAAACGAACAAACTGATATTTTTTGAGTTCTTTTAATGTATATCTTAAAAGTTAGAGAACACAACTTCCACCCATCAAGTTTTCCCAGCTTTCTTGCTCTATTTTTCTCCAGGAGGAAACTC
>NZ_JAAYFP010000057.1:0-3474 GCF_012728195.1 Candidatus Sordicultor fermentans | reverse complement strand
TTTCTGTAAGGACGGTCTACAGTAAGAGCATCATAAACATCGGCACAAGCACAGATTCGAGATAAAAAATGGATATCCTCTCCTATCAAACCATAAGGATAACCACTTCCATCCATTCTCTCATGATGCTGAAGAGCAATCTCAATACTTTCTATTTCTTCAGGCATTTTTTCTGTTATTAATTCTGCCGACCACGAAGAATGTTTTTTAATCAATTCCCATTCTTTAGGAGAGAGCTTGTCTGGTTTATTCAAAATCTCAACCGGTATCTTAATCTTACCCAGATCGTGCATAATAGATCCCAGAGCAAGAGTTTTCAGCTGAGAGCGGGAAAAACCCAGGAATTTACCGATAAAAACAGAAAGAGCAGCTACATTAACCGAGTGGGTAAAAACTGAATCATCATATTGCCGCAGTTGAACCAAGCTAACCACCGATTTTTTAGAGCTCAAAATTTCTTCTATAATTCCATCTACCAGCTCTTTTAATGGTTCTAAAGAAACTTCTTTACCTTTTATCGCCTGATAAAAGGTTTCGTTTAAAGTCACCAGAGCTTGCCGGCGGAGGTCGTGAGAAATTATTTCTTCCAGATCGGTATCTGGAAAACGAGAATCCCGGATGTAAATATTCTCAAAACCCAATTTCTGCAGTCTATTTATCAGAGTATTATTCAGAACTACCCCTTCTTTTACAAAAATTACCCCATCTTCTCTCAGTATTGGATAACCCACTATCATCCCTGGTTTAAGTTTGTCCACTCTTACTCGGATCATTTATCTATCCTCCACTTTTGCTCTTCAAATTCTTGAATATTTTTTTAACTTTGAAGTCAAATAGTATTATAAAAATAGATATCCATTTTCATTTTGTGTTCGAACTCTCTGCGCCTTGCTTTTGCTCCATCTTTTACCTATTATACTCATTAAAGATGATAATAGGGAGGAATTTTATGAGTTTTTCTGCTATTCGCTTTTTTATTTTAGATATGGATGGCACCTTTTATCTGGGAGAACAGCTCCTTCCCGGTGCTCGAGAATTTTTACAAATTATCTCTGAACAAGACAAAGATTTTTGTTTCTTGACTAACAACTCTTCTCACAGCTCCACCTTTTATGCC
Organism: Candidatus Sordicultor fermentans; assembly: GCF_012728195.1. Classification (NCBI taxonomy): domain Bacteria; kingdom Pseudomonadati; phylum Atribacterota; class Atribacteria; order Atribacterales; family Candidatus Caldatribacteriaceae; genus Candidatus Sordicultor; species Candidatus Sordicultor fermentans. The sequence goes on along the minus strand of NZ_JAAYFP010000057.1, from coordinate 2,357 downwards.
CAGAAATTGAGAAAAATGGGATTACGAGATTTCCCTTCCCATAAAATAATTACCTCTTCCCAGGCTACCATTTTTTATCTTTCCCAAATGAATCCCCATCCTCGAGTGTATCTTTTAGGTACCCCGGAGTTAGAGATTGAGTTTTTGCAGGCTAATTTCATTCTAGTACAAAAAGATCCGGACTTTGTGGTTTTAGGATTTGATACAGGCCTGACTTATCAAAAAATAAACCAAGCTTGTCAATTCATAAGAAGTGGAGTCCCCTTTTTTGCCACTCACCCCGACCTAAATTGTCCTACCGAGGAAGGACCGGTAATAGATGCCGGATCTTTCATAAAAGCCATAGAAGCTTCTACCGACCGATCTCCTAAAATATTTGGTAAGCCTTATCCGGAAATGATAGAATATATTCTGCAAAGGACTGAAACTAAAAGGGGAGAAGTAGCCATTATTGGAGATCGTCTCTATACTGACATTGCTATGGGGAAAAAAGCGGGAATCACTACTATTCTGGTTCTCACCGGAGAGACAAAAGAAGAAGATGTAAAAAATTCTCCCTGGCAACCAGATTTCATCTTTACTTCTTTAGAAGAAATAAATAATCATCTCAAGTAAGGAGAGAAAAATGCCTGACAAACTTTTCTTTTTTGCCGAAGCCACCACTTTTCCTTGTAAATGTGGGAAAATTCATCATATCCCGACTAAAAAAACTATGCTGGGGAAAGAAGTGCTACCTCGCATACCTCAAACATTATCGGAGCTTAATTTAGGGAAAAAACTTCTTCTCCTTTTTGACAATAATACCTACGAAGCGGCAGGAAAGGAAACAGAAAGAATTTTAAAAAAAGCTTCTTTTGAAGTTGTACCAGTCTTACTGGAAAAACCTCCTGAGCTAAAATATTTAGAGCCCGATGAAAAGGCTCGAGAACGTATCGGTTCTTTTCTTTTCCACAAACCTGATTTTATATTAGCAGTAGGCTCAGGAGTGATAAATGATTTAGCTAAATTTGTAGCCCATCGGACACAGATTCCTTATGCCGTAGTAGCTACTGCTCCTTCTATGGATGGATATTCCTCTCCCGGAGCTCCCATGTTAGTGGGAGGATATAAAGTAACCTATGATGCCACTCCTCCTTGTGCTATTTTTATGGATCTGGAAATTCTATCTCAAGCTCCTCTTCCTTTGATCCAGTCTGGTTTCTCCGATCTCGTGGGTAAAATCACTGCCAATGCTGACTGGGTAATGAGAAATATTTTACAGGAGGAATATTTCTGTGAATATACTTGGGAGCTGGTAAAAGGAGCCTTAGAAATATTAAGAGAAAAAGCAGAAAAAATAGGAGAAAGAGAGGAAGAAGCCATCTATGCTCTGGCGGTAGCGCTCCTTAACTCGGGTTTCAGTATGACTATGGTGGGAGATTCTCGTCCTGCATCAGGCGCAGAACACCTGGTTGCTCACCATCTTGAGATGATGGCTCTGCATCGGAGAATGGACCCTTCTCTTCATGGCTTGAGGGTAGGAGGAGCAACAGTCATCATTAAGAAAATGTATGACCGATTTATACAAGAGCTGAAAGAAATAGACTGGGAGAAGAGTAAAAACCATTCTTTTAGAAGCCAGGAAGAAGAGTTAAAGATTCACTTTGGCCCACTGTTTCCTTTCATAGAAAAAGATGCTAAAGAAAAACTGAAATGGGATAAAGAAGAAATAAAAGTAGCGGATTCTGCCTTTTTATCGCAGCAATTGCAAGACAAACTATCAGTTATCCCTGACCCAGCTTCTCTATTGCAAAGAGCTCAAGCTCCTCAAACCTTAAAAGAATTAGGATTCTCAGAAAAAATGATTAGAGAAGCTCTACTTTTTTCTCGTTTCATACGAAAAAGAGTAACCATCCTTGACCTCCTGGGAAAAGCAGGACTTTTAGAAGAATATATCGATTACGCCCTATCCTGACGGTTTTTGTAATTAACTATAAAGCGCGGGGAGCCATTCCTTTTTTTCTGCTTTCCTGCAGAGGATCGTGGCAACAAGCAAATCATATCACTCCACTGAGGGAGGGCAAGTGCCTCCCTCAGTGGTTTTTCTATCTTTCGTATTTTGTCCTTTTTCTTTTTCAGGGATTTATAAGGGAGTATCACTCCCTTATAAATCTATTATCTGCCCGCTACTTGTATAACAGGAAAGAGGAAAAACTCCTCACGAAAAAGAAAAAGGAGTCCCTCGCAAAAAGAAGAGGGGTTATAAGAAGTTTACCCCTATAGTTCTATTTAAGAAATTAGCAAGAAACACAGATAAAGATGGACAAATTGCTATCTCATTCATATTTATAAGAGATATTGGTATAAAAGAGATTCCA
>NZ_JAAYFP010000056.1:0-1775 GCF_012728195.1 Candidatus Sordicultor fermentans | reverse complement strand
GCTTTGTTCCTCTGAACCTCGGGCTACTTGAGATATGGTTTGGCCAATCTGATCCCCGGTTTGGGCAATTTCTCGAGAAGCATGCTGGAGGTTTTCCATAGAGGATATGATTGTTTCTGCTCCCTCGGCTACTTCTTTTAGGAACGTTCGTAAGGACCGGGAAGCCTGGTTTAAGGAGTTAAAGAGAATTCCCAGTTCATCCCGGCGGCGGAGAGAGATTTCCTGAGTTAAATCTCCTTTTTCTAAAACCTGGGCAAAAGAAACACTGCGATTTATGGGGGAGACGATGCTTCTTGAGATAACTATGCCTAAAATAATGGCCAGAATTACTATAATACCCACTATTAAATAGAGAAGCTGGGATAATCGGTTTTGAAGCTCACTGACGCGAGCAACAGTAGTATCAAATTGATCAAGCACTTCCTGATTCATATCGTTCATTGCCGCCAAAACTTCTTGGCCCGTTCTTCTTACTTCAGTAATAGCTTTTTTAGTTTGCTCTTCAGCAAACTTTAAATAATTATCTTTAATAACTATTTCATTCCACAGTTCAACAAAGGGTTTCCAGCGGTCGTTAATTACTGTTTCTGCAATAACCGACCCGTAAGTCTTTAGGAAATCTTCTTCCATAAATTTTTTCATCTGTTCTAGATTGGTTTCCACTTTTTGGCGGGCGGTTTCTTTGACTTCGGGGTCAGACAATAAAAGATAGTTTTTTCTTTCCTGGTTTATGGTGTTTAGCTTATCCATCCACTTATCCATTTTCAAATTTTCTATACTTCTCTTAAGAGAGCTATAAGACCGGTAACATTCCATATATAAATTGTCTCGCTCTTCAGGGGTGGCAATAGGGAAGTTGTTTTGTAGCTTCTCCCAATTTTGACGATAAAGAGCCAATTTATCTTTTATATCTTTTTTGGTCTGGTCAGAAATCATAGAGGAAGTATCGATGTCATTGGAAAAAGATTCGAAATAAGAGTTAATAGAAACAGCTATTGTTCCATCAGGATCACCGGTAGCTAACCAGCGGGAGATAAGAGAGTTGATTTCCTCTACTGGCTGAGTGAACTTTTCCACTGCTTGTGCCACCGACTGAATAAAATTAACCACCACCTGGGCTGGTTCATCCATAGCTAAAGCAGCTTCGTCTCTTTGCTGGCGACCAATAAGGAATTCGCGCCACAACGTAGTTACCGAATTCACTTTACTTTGATGGCCAACCTCAAAACCTTTTAAATTCTGCAAGCTATTGTAAAGAGGAGTTCCTTCTTCTAAGAGAGGTAGGGAGTAGGGGAACTCCTCTTTTTCCCAGATAGAATAGTAAGAAGAGGCTTCAAATTCCTCTGATTCTGTTCCCAGCCTCAGAGCTTCAATATAGGTCATGATTTTATTATCTAACAACTCTAATTCTCCCTTAATTTGATCGAGAGTGGCGGTGTCTTCTTCTAAAAGATAGGAAGATACCAGAGAATCTTTTTCTGAAAGGAAGTCTTTAATTCTGGAAGTGGCTAAAAGCAAAGGAGTGCTACTTCTCACCTCCTCTAAAGACGTGCCTATTTCTTGAAAAGCATAAATGGCAAAGCCACCTACTACTGCTGCCAGCAGTGCTAGGACAATAAATCCCAAGGGAATCTTGGTTCGGATTTTCAACTTTATCCCTCCCAATTTTATTTTTATATACTTTCTGTATTAGTTAATCGGCAAATTTGCCAAAAACTTTATGATGTTTGGTAGTCTGATTAGAAGTTTATCCCAAAACAGTGTCCAGAATCATC
>NZ_JAAYFP010000055.1:0-1873 GCF_012728195.1 Candidatus Sordicultor fermentans | reverse complement strand
ACCCCTTAAGCTATAATCCCTCTAATAGGATTCAAAAGATTGGAGGGAAATACATGCTAAGGAGTGAGTCAATTATAATGTTACACCAAATGAGAAAAGAAGGAAAGAGCATAAGCAGTATAAGCAGATATACTGAGACCCATAAAGGTTGGACACACTCAGAATATAGAGGTTATGCTCTAGGTATAAGTGAGAATAACCCTATGAGGAGGAAAAAGCGTGAAACAAAGGAAATGGACTGCAGAAGAAAAGTGGCCATAGTGTTAGAGAGTCTTGAGGTACAAAAGGAGGGACAGAAATCTGTAGAGAACGGGAAATACTTAAGATTCGTACTACAAATGGCGGGATAAGTTCACAGATGTGGTCTAAAGCTTTAAACAGCAGAAGCTCAACTGAAGCCAGGCACGAGGAGAATAGAGAAACTGCAGAAGATAATCGGCTAGAAGTCGTTCAAATTGAGATGTTAAAAAAAACGGAAGAGATTCTGGGGAGATAAGTAAAAGCAGTGGAAGAACTGAAAAAGGAAGGGTATACGTTAAACAGGGGAAAGGGGATAAAGACCAAGTGGTATGGCTGAATGAAGAGGTACTGGAAGTATTAAGGGAATGGAAAGAGATGAAACCAGAAAGCGAATATCTTTTTATTACATTGCAGGACAACCCTATAAATCCCCGATATGTTAGGGAAATGGTGAAAAGGAAAGGGAAACAGGCGGGGATAAATAAAGACCTTCACCCCCATATGTTAAGGCGCTCTTTTGCTACTGGTTTATACCGGGAGGGTAAGAATTTAAGGCTGGTTCAAAAGGCTTTAGGGCATAGCTCAATTCAGGTTACGGAGATTTATACTGCATATAGCAGATGAGAAGCTGGAAAAGGAAATGAAGTTTTTCGTGAAAAACGGATTGTGTAATAGGAAACAATGAGGTGTATAGTTTTGAAATAGGATAGAGCTTTTAAAGGGAAGAATTGTTAAGGGGGTTGGAAAAGAAGATAAAAATATCCCCTAAAGGAACCACTGAGAGAAACAATAGGAAAAATAAGAGAAAGGAGAGGAAAACAGAATGAAGGTTGACGTGGAGTATTTGGAGTTTCTTTGGCCGCTAAGGACCTATCTGATAACCTGCGGCGACATTGCTTCCAAGGCAAACATTATCGCCGTGAGTTTCTGTATGCCGGCAGCTGGACAACCTCCGCAGCTCGTCTGCGCCATAGGTAAGCCTTTTTACTCCCATGAGCTGATCGATCGTACAGGAGAGTTCATTGTCAACGTTCCACCTCAGTCCTTAAAAAAAGAGGTCTATTATTGCGGTTCCCATTCTGGTAGACAAGTGAACAAGTTTGCGGAAACCGGTCTGACGCCCTTGGCTGCCAAACGTGTCAAGGCCCCGATAATCGCCGAGTGTGTTGCTCACATGGAGTGTATCGTAGTCGGAAAGCTGGATACGAAACCTTATGACGGCGAGGATATAAGGCCGAACATAGCAAACAAGACATTATTTCTGGGAGAAGTGGTAGAGGCTTACGCTGACGAGGATTATGCTTTAGGCAAAGATAAAGATTTCTTGTTCCTACGGGAGGGCAGTTTCTGTAATCATTACAAGTTACGCCAATAAATGAAATATAAAAAAAGAGGGTATATAAATATATTCGCTCGGCAAAGGTTATTGTTTGTATTGGCGCTTTGGTAGTTTTTGGCTGCCTGACTTTGACAGCTGTAATTTAAAAACGTTGATATATCAAGGAATAAAGAGTCTCTTTTTTGTTTACTCCACTACAGTTTCACTGAGAATAAACTTAGGAATCTTTATCCCTAAAGCTCTAAATATCTGAGCATTATCATTCTCTATGGCAGTCCTTACTAAGAAACGTTT
>NZ_JAAYFP010000054.1:0-7210 GCF_012728195.1 Candidatus Sordicultor fermentans | reverse complement strand
TGGGGATGATAGAAACGTTCAGGGATGGCATCCCCTCCGTCATGCCTGAGATTTTTAATCAGGCATCCAAAAGCTTTAAAAACATCTGGATCCCTGATAGAGGCATTCAGGGACAGGCTAAAAACGGCTTAAAGATTGCCGGGGTGACGGCGAAAAGTTGAAGCCCCAAAAAGAGAGATTATCAGAGCTGGGATGTATTTTCCCAGCATTATTGATTTTTAGTTTTTCTATCTATTTTGCTTTTAATCTTACGCCGTAGGCTACCTGCTCCTCGTGACGACAAAAAAGGAGACTCCTCGCAGAGGTATATTTGGTAATATGAACTTGCAGCATTCCGGAAGTTAATTTTTGCAGCACCTTTAATTCTAGAACTAACAGTTCATAGTAGAATGAGGTAAAGGATAACTTGGTCCGGAAAAGACCAGTAAATGACCGTGGTGAACTAAACGGTCAATGATGGCGGCTGTCTTATCTCATCATAAAATATTCCATTCCACTTGCTGAATTCCAAAGGAGGTTTCTCACGGTGACAAAAAGCTTGAGTAGACAGCTATTACTCTATAAATTTGCAAAGAAGGGTTCTTCTCCTAAAAAGATATATAGGCATCCCGCGAGAAAAGGATAAGAGGCAATCAAAAGAAGTAAGTATTTGCTTTTGGAGGGCAAATGGTTTTATTTAACTGTGATTACCGAACACTTCTCTCCAGTCACTAAAGGCTCTTTTACCGAGAGCAACTGAATTGGAGAAGAGCCCAAGATGAAAATCGAGAGGTTTGTCTTAACCGAGGTTACGCCCGGTCAGGTAGGTCACTCAATAGGGAGATTGCGTTGGGAAAAGTTGGCTGAGAGGGGTGGATTCGAACCACCACTGCGTGATCCAGAGTCACGAGTCCTACCCTTAGACGACCTCTCAACCATTCCTTTTTTCCAATATACCGCCTTACCACCTTTGTGATTTTCAGGTGGTGCCGGGCGCGGGACTTGAACCCGCACGGGCATAAACCCACTACCCCCTCAAGATAGCGTGTCTTCCTGGTTCCACCAGCCCGGCTCACAGAGAATTATAACAAGGTAAAGCCCTCTCGTCAATGTTACAGACTACATACAGAAAATAAATTATTCGCCTTATCGGGAAAGCTCCTTTAAGATTAAGTGAGCGACCCTCTCACCTGAGAGAAGCATACCTCCAAAAATTGGCCCCATCCGGGGGCCTCCAAAAGTAGCATTACAAGCCATCCCAGTCACATAAAGGCCTGGAAATACCTCTCTGGTGTTCTCCAGAGTCAACCTTTCTGCTTCCTCAGGATTCATAAACTTCTCCCCTTCTATACTTCCTGTGGGAGTTGAGAGCTTTCCTGGAGCTTTTTTCTCTAACATAGCCACAACTTCAGTATCATGTCCTGTAGCATCTACGACAAATCGAGACCTCACCGAAAGCGGATCTACATGGAGACCGGCCAGGGAAGTAGCTGTCCAGTTGATGACCAGCCCTGAAATCTTATCGTCTTTTACCACTACATCTTCTGCACTCACACAGTTAAACACCGAAAGCCCGGCTTTCACTGCTTTACTCGTTATAGTGCTCACGCTTTCAACCGAAGAAGCTGTATAATAACCAGGTTCCTTATAAGGAACAGTTCGCACTCCAAATTCATCCAAAAGGTGCCTAGCGTCTTCTTGCACCACTATTTCATTAAATAACATTCCTCCACCCCACATCCCTCCGCCCACGCTTAGTTTCCTCTCATAAAGAGCCACCCGATGTCCTGCTTTAGCTAAGAAATATCCAGCCACAAGTCCCGAAGGCCCACCACCCACTATAGCCACATCAATATCCAAGTTATCCATCAACCTCTCAAAATAACGCTCCACTATCGCCTTAGTTATGGTGACCTCGTCTAATTTCATTTCTATCACTCCTTTTGTAATTCGTATGCTCCACGAACCATTTTCACAGCGCAAAGTTTACCGCACATAGTACAGGATTGCCGGTCAGAAGCTAAACTAAATTTACAGCGCACAAGCTCGGGGTCTAAAGCCTCCGCCATCATTCCTTCCCAATCCAGGCATTCCCGGGCAATGGAGATTCTTTTATCTCTTTCTATCGCCCCGGGCACATCTTTAGCTATGTCTCCCACGTGAGCGGCCACTCTCGCGGCCATAACACCCAGATATACATCGTTTTCATCTGGCAAACTGAGGTGCTCAGCTGGCGTCACATAGCACAGAAAATCTGCCCCTGCTGACGCCGCCAGCGCTCCACCTATCGCAGAGGTAATGTGGTCATATCCAGGAGCAATATCGGTGGGAATAGGTCCCAACACATAAAAAGGTGCTCCCTCGCATAAACGTTTTTGAAGCTGCACATGCGATTGAATATGAGAAAGTGGCACATGCCCCGGACCTTCAATCATAACCTGGACTCCCCTTGCCCTTGCTCGTTTTGATAGCTCAGCAAGGGTCATGAGCTCTTCAATCTGTGGGCCATCTATAGCATCGAGAATTGTCCCCGGCCTCAAGCCATCTCCTAAGCTCAAGGTTACATCATAGCGATGAGCAATCTCTAAAAGGTCATCAAAATGCTCGTAAAGAGGGTTTTCTTTACCAGTTTTCCGCATCCAGTAAAGATGAATTGAACCACCTCTACTGACGCAGGGCATAATACGCCCGGAAGAGTCAAGTTTACGAAAAGACTCACGCGTTATGCCACAGTGAACGGTGATGTAGTCTACACCCTGTCGGCATTGCTCTTCTATTGAGGTAAAAAGCATTTCTTCGGTCATCTTTTCCAGCGGTTCACCTCTTCGAGCCAGCTCTGCCGCCACAGCGTATATGGGTACAGCTCCCACCATGACCGGTGATTCCTCTAAGAAAAAAGACCTCAAAAGATGAAGGTCTCCCCCGGTCGAGAGGTCCATAATGGAGTCAGTTTGCGCTTTTATAGCAGCAGAAAGCTTGCGCTTTTCAAATTCAAGGTCTACACACTCATCACTCGTCCCCAGATTGGCATTCACTTTTGTCTTTAGCTTATGGCCAATTGCCTTTATGTGAGGGAAAGAATGATTCACGTTTTTGGGTAGAACCGCAACCCCTGCAGCTATGAGACGTGAGAGCTCTTCAGGACTTATCGCTTCATTCTGGGCGGCACAACGTACCTCTTCAGTTACAATGCCTGCCCTGGCAAAATCAAGCTGGGTTTTCAACATGTTATTCCTCCTGTATAATTTTAGAAGAGGAAAAAGCGACTGAAAAGAAGATAAAAAAAGCAGCTCAAAAACTAAACCGAAGCTATACTCTTAACTTCTTCCCGCCATTTCCTCCGCCAGTATTACCTGGATCAGGTTCAAGGGGTACATTCTCAGCCCGAGCTTCAAGAGCGCCCCCATGGCGACATACAAATTGCCTTCAGTAATACTACCACTGTTTCTTTTTTGCGTCAATCGGCTACACCGACCAGATGAGAAGGAGTAAACTTTCGTAAACCTAAAAAAAACATCTGGAAACATCACAACAAGAGCTTTTAGCAGGGAAACTGATATTTTGAATTTTTCTTTGCTGGTTTTGAAAAAAATAACAACTAACCCTTTACTGCTCCAGACAACAATCCTCCAACTATATATCTCTGAAAAACAAAAGCTATTAAAATCGGTGGTAAAGCTGCCAGAATACCTCCAGTAGCCATCATTCCGAAATCTATAGAATGTCTTCCCGAAAACTCGGCAATAGCGACCGGTATGGTCTTAGCCTGAGGAGTAGAGGTAAGAATAAGAGCAATGAAAAACTCTTCCCATGACATCAGGAAGGCAAAAAGTGAAGTGGCAACAATTCCAGGAGCAGAAAGAGGAAAAATAACTCGAAATAGCGTACCTAAGTGAGAACATCCATCGATTTTTGCAGCGTCTTCTAAGTCTTTGGGAATAGTATCAAAATAAGTGCGCATTAACCAGATTACAAATGGAACTAAAATAGCCGAATAAATCAGAATAAGAGCCTGTTTTGTATCGAGCATCTGGTATCTACTAAAAATCCGATAAATAGGAATTATCACCGCAATAGGCGGTAGCATATAAGAAAAAAGTAGGACGAAAAGGATTTTTTCTTTACCAGGAAATCGAAGGCGGGAAAAAGCATAGGCAGCCAATGACCCCAAAGAGACACAGATAATGGTAACAAAAAGTGCTATAAAAAAACTATTCCACATGGTTTTTCTGAACTCACTTTCTGGTCCTTGAGAAAAAAGTATTTCTCTATATCGCTCAAAGCTGGGCTTCTCAGGAAGCCAACGCAGAGGTATTTTCAGGAGTTCCTGTAAATTAGCAATACTAGATATGAATAACCAGAGAGGTGGTGCCAGAATAACAGCAGCCAGAATTATTGAAAATATACCAATAATAACCGAACGAATCCTCTTTTGACGCTTAATGCCCATCCTGATTCACCTCAATATTCCACTTGTCTTTGCATCAGCCTAGTGTACACTAGAGCAATCAAGGCAACAAACATGGTGATAATATAAGCCAGAGCAGCTCCCTTGCCAAAATTCAAGAACTTGAACGCCTCTTGATAGGTCAGGAAAGAAATTACCTTGGTAGCATTCGCTGGCCCGCCTTGAGTCATGATGTAGATAATATCAAAGACCCTGAAAGCATCCAGAGTTCTAAGCACCAGAACCACAAGGAAGGTGGGAGTAAGCAAGGGGATAAGTATACGAAAAACGTATGACTGCCAGCCTGCACCGTCCACCATCGCTGCCTCATAAAGCTCCTTGGGTATGGTCTGTAATCCTGCAAGAAGCAATAAAGCAACCAAAGGGGTTACCTTCCACACATCAGCTACAATTACACAGTGCATAGCGCTCCAGGGACGAGTTAGCCAGGCACGATAAGAATCTATGATACCAATCTGGGTTAAAAAAGCATTAAGCGCCCCATAATTAGCATTAAAAATCCACTTCCACATAATGGCATCTACTGTAATAGGTAAAGCCCAGGGCAATAATAAAAGACTCCTCAACAAACCTCTACCTTTGAATTCCTGGTTTAAAAGCAAGGCAATTAGAAAACCAAAAAGCATCTCGAGACCAATGGACACTACAGTAAAATAGACTGTCCTTCCTATAGAATCCCAAAAATAAGAGCTACTCAAAACTTCGATATAGTTTCTAAAACCTATAAAAGGAGTTCCTATATCTCCCCGAGTAAGTTCAATCTGAAAAAGGCTCATACAAAAAGAGAGAATCATGGGATAGAAGATTATAATACCTATAAAAACAAAAGCAGGAAGGATAAGAAGCCAGGCAAAATATGTTTCTTTTTTTCTAAAGTTTTTAGGTCTCATGAAGGTCTTCTACAGAGGGCGGGGTTTTTCCACCCCGCCCAAATATTAGCGATATCTTTCCATAACTTCTTTACATCTGGCTACTGCTTCATCCATAGCTTGCTCTGGAGCTTTAGCCCCGCTGAGTGCTGCCTGCAATTCCTCAACCATAATCACAGAAAATTGTGAATACCAGGAAAGTTGAGGACGATCAAACACGTAGGGAATCTGCTCTTTGGCAACTTTGATAATTTCGGGCTGTTGCGCTATAAGTTCTGGATCATCGTAAAGCGATTTCCATATAGGTAGAGCACTCTGGCTGTATTTTTTCTGAACCTCTCTGCTAGCAAGATAAGTCACATATTGCCAGGCTTCGTCCGGATTTTTACTGCTCTGCATAATACTCAAGCCCATACCACCATTGCAGGATGCACTTCTTCTTCCTTCTGGAAATCCAGGAACAAGAGTCAACACAGCATCTCCAGCAATCTGTGATTCTTGAGGATCGTTCACCAGGTTATACATATAGGTCCAGTTTAGAGCAAAAGCAGCCTGACCAGAGGAAAATACCCTTCTTACCTCTTCCGAGAAAGACTCTATACAAGCAGGATTGAAATAACCCTCTTTTGTATTATCAACCATAAATTTCAGCGCTTCGAGTGGAGCACCTTGATTCATAACCGGATTACCAGATTCATCAAATGGATACCCATCCATACCCACCACATATTGTAGCCATGCAACTACCAGTGATTCTGCCTGTCCCCAGGTATCGATAATAGGATACTGGACTATATTCGCTTCCTTGAGCTTTTTGGAAATTTCTATGACCTCAGGCCAATAAGCAGGAGAACTAGCTCCTACCTCCTCCAACATCTTCTTGTTATAAAACAAATACTCCCAGTCGTTGAGCCAGGGCATGCCATACAACCTACCCTTATAGGTTACCGCCGACAAAACTTCAGGGAAGATATCAGCTCGGTCTTCCTCAGGTAAACGGTCAGTCACGTCGAGAAGCCAACCTGCCCCAGCAAACTCGGCTGGCCAGATGCAGTCAACGAGAATTACATCGTAAGTGCTTACTCCACTAGCAGCAGAAACCACAATCTTATCATGAAGTTCCTCATAAGATACAAACGATAGTTTCACTTCTATGTCCGGGTTTTGTTTAAGAAATTCATCAGTCATATCACGAATCTCGCTTTCCTGATATCCAGCCTGTTTCATAAAAAGCCCACTAATTTCAATCTTGGCACCGGCTGAAACAACCAGCAAGGCAACGAGAAAAATCGCCGTTGTCACGACCACAAATATTTTTTTCACAATACTCCCTCCCTTAAAAAGTTTTCAAACATGATAAATATGGAACACTAGCCTACACACAAATTGTATGTTAAGGTAGATCCCCATGTCAAGGCAAAAAACTTTTAAGGTGGATCTCTCTAACCTGTTTGCCCGTATTTTCCTCTTCTCTTCTAACTCTCTGATTTGAACCCCTGCTTTCTTCAGTTCCTCAGCAAACTCATTGTAAACTGAAAACCCTGGTCAATGTTAAAAGGATGATATACTCATGCTTCTTTCGGATATCACCCATTTTTCTTATCTTTCTCCTTTTCCGTTTGCAGACTAAATACACCTTATTGCTCTGTCCAGTTTTCGGGGTCCATTATAAGACAATAAGATAAAAGAGGCTGTTATTGAAAAATATTTCGAGGAGGAAGATAACACATCACATTACGCAAGCTAATTTTTTAGCGGCCGCCTTCCTTTATAGTTTTCTGGTTCTTCTCCAGTTTTGTTGCTCTCTGCAAAGGAGTTTTTAATGATTGAAGAGGGGCATCCAATGCTATAAATCAAATAATGGATGAGGTCGTATACAGGACACCGCTTACTC
>NZ_JAAYFP010000053.1:0-17168 GCF_012728195.1 Candidatus Sordicultor fermentans | reverse complement strand
TTGCCCGGTGGAGAAACCTGCCTTGGCCAATGTTTTGGTTTTTGTGAGGAATGGTATGACGCCTGTCAAGAATGCGAAGAGGAAGAAACTTGCCAGCCTTGCCAGCCGCAAGAAGAACCCGAGGAAGGTTGCGCGGGCGGCCATTGTCCTCTCAATTAGTTACCTTATAAGTTATTCTAAAAGGAGAAGCTAAAATTAAAAAAGAAGAGACGGTGCGCATATTTTGCCGCCTATATTTTTAATAATCTCTCCGATGGACTTTTGCCACCTTTTTAATTAACTTTCTGAGGCTGATTACTGATATACTTAAAGCTATATATTGCAACTGTTTTTGAGCGAATTGCAGGAGCATTCCCTTTCGGGAGATGCGCTGAGTGTTCTTTTTCAGCGTGATTATTTTGGCTTTCTCTGTTTTTTTTAATCTTACGCCGCAGGCTGTTCGGTCCTTTTCATCACTACCAATCTTGCTTTCTGGAAAGATAAAAACCGGTCACAAAGACCAGTCAAAGGTGCAAAAAATGGTCTGGTGGTGACACGCATTAGCTCTTGCGTGGTGTGTAGCCCTGCAATAACTGTTTCATCTTTTCCCGATATGGATATGGAGACCTGGCTGAAGAGGGGAGGAATTTACCCCCCCTCTTCGGGCCTAAAAAATTAGACGGAGAAGAAGAATGATTAACATTATCCAGATTAGAATAGGGGCAAAAACTACTGCTATTCCCAGGAATAGGAGTATCAACAGAATGATAGCTCCAGCAGTGAACAGGAAGGCAACGATTCCAGGGAAAAAGCGAAAAGCAAGAATAATCAGAAAAATAGCTCCCAATATGGCTAAAATATTACGCAACATTTAGTTTCCCCTTTCTTTAATTAATTTTTCTAACAATCTGGTGAGATTACGGGTAGCAGTTTCTTCTGCCGGATAAGAGGTAAGAATTTCTCGGGAGGAAAGCTCCTTCTGATAAAAACGCTGAGCCGCTCTTTTATTTTCCTCCAGTTTTGCCCCTTCTATAGAAGCTCCCCAGAATAGCCCCCGGGAAATAGAGTAAGAATATATAGAAGCTTGAAGCTCCGTATCCACCCCAAAAGAAAAGCTCCTTCCTACCGGGCCTGCAGCAATTCCTAAGCTTCCACTGAGAGTTGTTGCCCCTCCCTGGTAGAAAACTTCCATTCCTGATTTATTCATTAAAAGCAACACCAGCCCTTGCACCTCGACACCAAAGTGAGGACCTATGCTTAACCCTTCCAGGCGAAAAAAAGCCGGACCGTACCAATACCCTCTATCACGACGCAACACTATGCCTTCCCCGGTGTAGCCTCCTATAACCATTCCTACTCGACGCACTTCAGGGAAAATGGCTATCCCTTCTGCCCGTTTTAATAATTCTAAAAAAGGAGCCCGGTCGGGCGCCTGAGAGAGGTCATAAACCAACTCTATGGCTTTATTTATGAGGTCTATTTCACTGGCTGCAAGGGGAGAAATTAAAATCCCGAGAAGAAAAATCAAAGTAACGACAACTAATTGCCACTTCACTAATCATCCCTCCTTACTAAGGAGATCTTATTCTTATTTTATCACACATTTCCCCGGGGTAAAATAGGGTTTTTCAAAAGGACAGTATCAACTTATTGCAGAACACCAGGCGGTTATTCTACGAAAACGCCCCTTTAGTAAAATGAAAGGATGAGGCATCAGTGATAGAGAATGAACGAAATAAACCCTGTATGGCACGTTGTCTGTTGAGGGGAAAACGACCATGAGTTAGGGGCGGAATTTTTAGCACCAGGCGGACGCCCCATTGCAACTCCCGGGTTATGGAGTGATAAAATCGCTAGTCTACTCGGAAGTTGACAGCTTTCTGTAATGGTTATAAAATTTTACTACAACAAAAACTGCTTCTTTTTCTGTCGCACTGTTTACGCCATCCCGCAAAATAATACAGAGGGGGAGATGTTTATTATGAAGAGGGTAATAATATTTTTCGGGGTGCTTGCGCTTCTTACGGGTTTTACTTTTTTTGCCTTCTCCAGTGAACTTCCCATTCTTGCTGTGGTTGCTTTTGAGAACCACTCTCGAGTCCGTGTTCCTGATGTGGAGAATATGGGTTTGCAGTTTTTAGAGAGCGCGCTTCTCGACCTGGGACGGTTCACCCTTGTCGACCGATTGTCCATCGATCGTTCTCTCACTTAGATTGGTTTTAGCAGTGCTTCAGGCCTTGTAGACCCGTCATATGCCATTCAGCTGGGGAAAATGCTGGGAGCCCGGTACCTGGCCATGGGAAACATCATTGACATTTCTTCCCGGACTACAGAATTCCGGGGATACGGCATCACCACCCGCCGGTCCTTTGTTTCTCTCACGCTGAACCTTCGAGTAGTTGATGCTGAAAGAGGGACGGTAGTGTTTACCGATCAGGTTACCCTCTCTCGGGAAAACCTTCCTTTTGAATTCACCAGTGTCAAGATTTCAGGAGAGGCACGTGAAGCTCTGGGGAATCTCATGCAGGAAGCTATCCGCCGTCTGGTGGGGAGATTTAACCAGAGAATGATGCAAATTGCTGCACAGCCTGTACCTGAAGCGGATAAGGTGCGTGTGTTTGTTGATTCTGTACCTCCGGGCGCAGATGTAGAAATTGGCGGGCTTTTCTGGGGAAACACTCCCTGTGAGCTCACATTAGAAGACGGGAAAGTGGTAGAGATTGCTATAAGTCTGGCGGGTTATGAAAACTGGGTGAAGAAGGTGCTCATCCGTCCTGAGCTTACCATCACTGCTACGTTACGGGAACTTCCTTCTCCTTCCGGGGGTGATGCAAAGACTGAGATACAGGTTGAAGTAGGTATTCAGGGCGGGAAAGGTGAAGACTGGTGAAAAAGTTTATATTTATCTTAATTGTTTGTTTTCTCCTTTTCCCCTGTGGGCCTTTATTTTCTCTTACCAAACCCACGGTTGTGGTGGTAGGATTTGATATTACCGTTCCCGGTCTTCAATATGAGCAGACGCTTCCCAACGCCCTCACCGACCTTATGATTAACGCTCTCATAAATAGCAACCGCTTCCGGGTCTTTGAACGACGAAAACTCGAGAATCTCGTAACCGAGCAAGGCTTCCAGTACTTCTCAGGTCTTGTGGATCCCTCCACTGCTGTTCAACTGGGGAAGATGGTGGGAGCTCACTTTGTAGTGACGGGAAGCGTTACGGGCATCTCCTCCGGGGGCAGGGAAGGAGTGCGTGTTGGTCCGGTTAAAATAGGAAGTGGTGCCACCCTTGTTACTCTCACTGTGCGTATTGTGGATGTGCAGACAGGAGAAATACTTTACTCTGAAGTGAAGCAGGAAAAAGCCTCTCGTTCTACAGTAGGCCTGGCCATTGGTAGCCTCGATGTCTATTCCCAGGAGAGTCAGGACATCATTTCTGCGGTGAATGTTGCCTGTGAGGAGATTGTTGCTACCTTTGTGGAACGCATGGATGAAGGAATAGGTGAGTTTGCTTCGCGTCCTATAGAAGGGTATGTGGTACAGGTGAGCGGTAACACTGTGTATCTCAATTTAGGCCGGGATTCGGGAATCAAAGTGGGAGATCTTGTACGTATCTTCCACCCTGGCGAAGCCATTGTAGACCCCAAGACCGGGGAGGTTCTGGATCAGGAACTCATCTTTGTAGCCGAAGCCCGGGTGGGTAAGGTGAAAGAGAGAGTTTCTGAAGCTATTGTTACGAGAAAGCAGGGAGACGTTGTTTCTGAAGACATTGTTGAGGTGGTGGGAGGAGAAGGCTCTTGCTCTCTACGATGAGGATGTCTGGGGGGAGGGAAGCATTGAGGAGGAGATTCCCGAGGAGGAAGGAGGGGCCTCCCTCCAGGTTGTTTTTTTACCTGAAGAGAACGAAGTGTCACCATTTGAAGAAGCTGGCGAAGGAACTGTGTTTGAGGGTGTTGCGGTGAGCTATTATCGTGAATTCTATCCCGGGGGAGAATTAAAACTTGAGTATACTTACTACATCGAGGAGGGCAAGAAAGTAGAACACGGCATCTTCACCAAATGGTATGACAATGGACAAATTATGATTCAGGGGACATATCGCCACGGGAAAAAAGATGGAGTGTGGCGAGAGTGTCTCCGCAATGGCGTTCCCAAAACTGAAGGAACTTACAAAGAAGGAGTAAAAGAGGGGTTGTGGGTGATTTTCTACCCCGGGGGAAAGAAACACTTTGAAGGAATGTATCACAATGACCAGAGAGACGGAGAGTGGATTGAGTATGGAGGAGATGGAAGCGTCTTTGCCCGGACGGTGTATGAAAAGGGGCGAGTGGTGGAGGAAAACTAAATATACTAAAGCATGATTTGAAAAACCTTCTGTAAACCACAGTAATATCTCACCACAAGGACTTGATGCTGGGTCAAGAACGACCTGTAGTGATACTCAAATATAATTTTGGGATAACGGATTTCATAGGCTGCACAGAATACAGGCCTTATTTTAGTATTCAAATAAAAAAGGGGGGAAGAGGAGGTAATAAGCATGAAGCTTACAAAAATTTCTCTAATTATTGTGATGAGTTTAGTCGGGATTACAATGGGGGTTACGGCGCTGGCTGCTGGTGGAAACATAGAGGGGAGTAACCCATCTTCTATAGAGCTATTTTCAATGGTCGTCAAGATGGCAGGGAAAGAACTCACCATTGATGCTCCTAGGATAAGCCCCGGAGACGAGGACCATGGTGTGGTTACAATCTTGGTCAAAAATTCTGGGAGTGAACCGATTGCTCTTGCAAAAATTGAAATAATCTACTGGAATCAATTTCCCCAGCTTGAAAGTGACTGGAGTGAACAGGTACAGTTAAAAGACCTTGCTCCGGGAGAAGTCCAGACTATAGTATATAACGCACACTGGAGTTGGGAAAAGGGAAGCCTCCGGGTAAAGGTTGTAAATATCGAATAGCTTCTGCTAGCATGTTGCGTTGGTACCGAGTTTGTAGTGTCAAGGCCGGCCTTAAATTGACCCACCTCTTAGCTTTTTAACCTGATGAATTAGAATTAGGTGTCCCATAAATTCCAGCTCTGATCCTATCTTTAAGTCGATAACTGTTCCCTCGGATATTTATCACCTGGGCATGGTGGAGTAATCTATCCAATAGGGCAGTAGCCAGAATGGGATCTCCCATCACCTCTCCCCATTCGCCAAAGCCTTTGTTACTGGTTATGATGATACTTCCCCGCTGACTAGCTGAAGGATGATAAGGAGCCGAGGATGGAAGATCCGGCTTATTCTCTTTATAGGCTCATTTTAAATCCTCTAGGAGATGACTCAAAGTGGTAAAGTGGAAAAAGACTACATTGGCGATAATCCTTTTCCAGGATGGCATAAAAATAAGGAAAAATAAAGATACCCCGGCAATGGATTGTGGAGAACAATAGTTTGAAAAATTTGCTTTTCACCCTTTTTTGGTGTATAATAGAGGAAAATTTCTAGGGAATGATGTTCTTTGGTAGTTCAGAATCTTGAGCAAATCAAAGAATGGGTGGCATCTATTGTGGGAGAAGAAGTAGTTATCGAAGTCAACAAAGGAAGAAAAAAAACGATAACCAAAAAAGGAGTGATAGAAAAAGCCTATCCCTTCTTTTTCACTATGATAACGGAGGTAGATGGTTCTAGCCAGAGAGCTTCCTTTAATTACGCTGACATTCTTACTAAAACCATAGAATTAGAAATAACTCACTCTTAAAAATTTAGTCCATCGTCTTCCTCTTTTTTCCTCTTTGGTTTAAAATGCTTCTATGGAGAAATTGCTTGATTTTCCCTATGCTGTAGACGTAAAAGAAGCAAAGGAAATACAGGAGAAATTGAAAAGCTTATTATCTTTTGATTTTCCTTATGAGGATAAAGATATTGATTTAGTAGCAGGAATAGATGTCTCCTACAATACCGAAAAAGAAGCTTCAGCGGCAGTGGTGGTTTTAGATTTTCCTTCTTTGAGAGTGAGGGAAGTATCCTGGGGTAAAGCTCCTCCCCCTTTTCCTTATATCCCGGGATTTTTATCTTTTCGAGAGGGTCCCGCTATTGAAAAAGCTCTATCTCTTTTGTGTTCTCAGCCCCAGATTTTTTTCTTTGATGGACAGGGTATCGCTCACCCCCGGGGAGTGGGGTTAGCCACTCATCTGGGAATTTTATTCGGGATGGTTTCTGTGGGGGTAGCCAAAAGCAATTTGGTAGGCAATTTCGAAGAGCCTCCCGAAAAACAGGGCTCTTTTTCCTGGATAGAATACCAGGGAGAAAAAGTGGGGATGGCGCTACGCACCAAAGAAAAAGTGAAACCCGTTTTTGTTTCGCCGGGCAATAGAATTGACTTAGAGAAGGCAAAACACTGGACGCTATTAGTAACTACTAAATATCGTTTACCCGAGCCTGTTCGCCAGGCTCATATTTTTAGTGAAAAAATCAAAAAAGGCGGAGAAGAATATGGACGATATTCCTTTTCATGAGCTGGAAGAAGAGAGCACTACAGAAAACAAAGTGGTCATCACCGTGGTGGGTAAAGATAGAATAGGAATTATTGCTGCTATTACTTCTTGCCTTGCCGAGCGCCAGGTAAATATCGAAGATATCACCCAAAAAATATTAGGAGAGTATTTTACCATGATTTTGGTGGGAGACATATCCCAATGCCCGGTGAGCCTTGCAGAACTACACCGCGACCTCAACCACAAAGGGGAGGAGATCGGGGTTAAAGTCTATATGCAGCACGCCAGCATTTTCCGGGCTATGCATCGGATTTGAGGTGAAAAATGCTTTTTGACCGCTCAGAAATTTTAGAAACGCTGCGTATGCTGGAAATAGAGAATTTAGATGTTCGAACGGTAACTCTGGGGATTAATCTTCTGGATTGCCGCTCGGGTGATTTTTCTTCCACCATAGAAAAAGTAGCAGAAAAGATTCGTCATCTCTCTCTTCCTTTTCATGAGATAGTAGAAGAAACTTTTATCAAGTATGGGATTCCTGTAGTGAACCGACGGATAGCTATATCCCCGGTGTCTTTTCTTTTAGACGGTAGAGAAAGAAAAGAGGAAGTTGTAGCTCTGGCCCGGAGATTGGACGATTTAGCACGAGAGCTCCAGGTTGATTTTATAGGGGGATTCAGTGCTTTAGTTCCCAAAGGATGTACCCCCGGAGACTTGTTGCTTATTGATTCTCTCCCCCTTGTTCTCTCACAAACCCAGAGAATTTGTGGCTCGGTAAATTTAGCTTCCAGCCGCAGCGGAATAAATGTGGATGCTATTTTAAAGATGGGAGAGATAATCAAAGAAACCTCTCTTTTAACTGCTCAAGAAGGAGGCATAGGCTGTGCCAAATTAGTGATTTTTGCCAATGCCCCAGAAGACAATCCTTTTATGGCTGGAGCTTTCCACGGACCGGGAGAAGCAGATGCGGCCTTGAATGTGGGAGTAAGTGGCCCGGGAGTTATCAAAGAAGCCATCCGCAGAAAACCAGAAGCAGATTTAGGAGAAATAGCTGAAGTGGTAAAAAGGACTGCTTTCAAAATCACAAGAGTGGGAGAGTTGATAGGTAAAGAAATAGCTCAAAAGCTGGGAGTACCTTTCGGAATTGTAGATTTATCTCTGGCTCCTACACCCCGGGTGGGAGATAGCGTAGCGGAGATTTTAGAGGAGATGGGTTTAGAAAAATGTGGAGCCTGGGGTTCCACTTTAGCTCTGGCTCTTTTAACTGATGCCTGTAAAAAAGGAGGAGCTATGGCTTCTTCTTCGGTGGGAGGATTAAGCGGAGCTTTTATCCCGGTTAGTGAAGATGCCGGGATGACCGAATCGGTGAAAGTGGGAGCCTTGAAATTGGAAAAATTAGAAGCTATGACCAGTGTTTGTTCGGTAGGTTTAGATATGATTGCCATCCCTGGCGAGGTATCCAAAGAGACAATTTCGGCCATCATAGGGGATGAGATGGCTATTGGAGTGGTGAACCACAAAACCGTGGGGGTGCGGATAATACCAGTTCTGGGAAAGAAGCCCGGAGATAGAGTAGTGTGGGGGGGACTCTTAGGAGAGACAGTAGTTATGGAAGTCAATCCCTTCCAGAGTAAAAATTTTATCTCCCGGGGAGGAAGAGTCCCCGCTCCTATTACCAGTCTAAAAAATTAGTCAGATTTAACTCTTTCTTTTACTAAATTCATCAATCCTCCCCGCTCTATTATCTCTTGCAAGAAAGGAGGAAAGGGGTTAACTTGGAAAGTATCCCCACTGGTTAAGTCTTTGATTTCTCCTTTATCCAGGTCGATTTCCAGTTGGTCTCCCTCTTTAATTTTTTCCGCTGCTTCTTCTGATTCCAGTATGGGTAGACCAATGTTTACAGCATTGCGATAAAAAATACGGGCAAAAGAAGCGGCAATAACTGCCTTCGCTCCTGATGCTTTAATAGCTAAAGGAGCATGCTCACGGGAAGAGCCACAACCGAAATTTTTCCCTGCTACCAGGATAGCAGAAGAAGCTTTCTCGGAGAAGGTGGGGTCTAAACTTTCTAAGCAATGCCGAGCTAACTCTGCAGGGTCAGTGGATGTGAGATAGCGAGCCGCGATTATTACATCAGTATCTATATTATCCCCGTATTTCAGAGCTTTTCCACTTATTATCATTTTGTCACCTCGTCTTAAATTTGATCGGGAGCAGCAATGTAGCCTGCCACAGCGGAGCTCGCTGCTATATAGGGGTTAGCAAGATAAACTTCGCTCTTTACATGTCCCATTCTTCCTAAGAAGTTTCGGTTAGTGGTAGATACACATTTTTCTCCTTCTGCTAAAACTCCCAGATGTCCCCCGAGACACGGTCCGCAAGAAGGAGGAGCAATTATCCCTCCTGCTTCTAAGAAAATCCGCAACAACCCCTCTTTTTCGGCTTGTTTTAAAACCGAAGGAGTTCCCGGAAAAATCAAGAGCCTTACCCGGGGGTTGACTTCCCGGCCTTTTAGCACTTGCGCTGCCATCCTCAAATCTTCCATACGGCCATTGGTGCAGGAGCCAATCACTACCTGGTCAATCTCTATTTTGGGAATAGAATAAACGGAATGAGTATTGCTGGGTAGGTGGGGAAAAGCCACCTGAGGCTCAAGAGAGGAAACATCAATTTCTATTATTTCCTTCCACCGAGCATCAGGGTCAGATTGGTAAACTCGAGAGAGATGAGAGGTTCTCCCGGAAACATAGTTGAGGACCTTGCTATCGGCTTCCATTATCCCATTCTTTGCTCCGGCTTCTACTGCCATATTGGCCATAGTGAAACGCTCATCCAGAGACAATTCCGATATTACTGAACCCCTGAACTCCATAGCACAATATCTTGCTCCATCTACCCCAATTTTTCCTATGGTGAAAAGGATGAGGTCTTTTCCGGTGACAAACGGTTTCCTTTTCCCCTCATAGAGAAAAAGAATTGATTCTGGAACTCGCAGCCAGGTTTCTCCCAACACCCAGCTGGCGGCGATATCAGTGCTTCCCATCCCCGTGGAAAACGCTCCCAGCGCTCCATAGGTACAGGTATGAGAATCAGCTCCAATCACCAGATCCCCGGGAGCTATCAGCCCTTCTTCGGGAAGAAGCACATGTTCTATCCCCGCTTTTCCTCCCTCAAAAAAATGAGATATCCCGTATTTCCGGGCAAAGTCTCGCATCAACTTTACGTTTTGAGCAGAAGCGATGTCTTTACAGGGAGTGTTATGGTCGGCAACCAAAACCACCTTATCAGGGTCAAAGATTCGGTCAATTTTCTGTTTTTCCAGTTCCTTGATGCCCAGAGGAGCAGTGATATCATTGGCTAAAGCCAGGTCAATTTTTACTTGCACCAGTTCTCCGGGAATTACTTTTTCTTTTTGAGCGTGAGCAGCTATGATTTTTTCAGTTATGGTCATACCCATTTTAGTTCTCCTTATAGTCTTTTTGAGGGTTGATTTTCTTCTTCTTTTGAGCCATTCGGTTTATGGCAGCAAGATAGGCTAAAACACTGGCTACCACCACATCCTGGTTAGATCCTCTTCCTACATATTCCTGGTCTTCCCCTATTATTCTCACAATAACTTCTCCCAGCGCTTCCGTTCCTCCGGTGATAGATTGCAAAGTGTAGTTAACTAAATTGGGAGATATATCCAGCATTTTGCTTATGGCTTTGTAAGCTGCATCTACTGGACCCACTCCGGTGGATACCCCCTCCAGTATTTCTCCACCTTCTCTGATTAGCCTCACAGTAGCAGTGGGTAAAATGTTATTTCCTGAGCAAACGTGCACAAAATCCAGACGATATATGTCTTCTGAGCGGGATACCTCATCAGAAACAATAGCCTTGAGATCTGCTTCGGTGATTTCTTTTTTCTGGTCGGCTAATTGTTTAAAGCGCTGGAAAGCCTGATTGAGCTCTTCTTCGGAGAGTTGATATCCTAACTCTTCTAATTTTTTAGCAAAAGCGTGACGTCCGGAGTGTTTTCCCAATACCAGCACCCTTTCTTCTCTACCGATAAGCTGAGCATCCATTATCTCGTAAGTTAGTTTATCTTTAAGTACTCCATCCTGATGAATTCCGGCCTCATGAGCGAAGGCATTCTGTCCCACTATGGCTTTATTGGGTTGCACCAGCATCCCGGTGAGTCTGCTCACCAGGCGGCTGGTGCGATATATTTCCTGAAGATTGAGAGAAGTCCGGGCTTGAAAACGGTCTTTTCTAACATGCAGCGCCATAGCTATTTCCTCTAAGGCGGCATTACCGGCTCTTTCTCCGATACCATTTATGGTGCACTCTATCTGGGTGGCACCAGCGGAAATCGCTGCTAAAGAATTAGCAGTGGCTAACCCCAAGTCGTTGTGGCAGTGGACGCTTATCTCAACTTTGTCCATACCGGGGGTATGTTCCAGAAGATAAATAATCAGTTCTTTCATTTCCTCAGGAATAGTGTATCCCACCGTATCGGGAATGTTGAGAACTGTGGCTCCCGCTTTAATCACTGCAGCGTAAATTTGGGAGAGATACTCCCAATCGGAGCGAGTGGCATCCTCAGCAGAAAATTCCACCTCATCAGTATAGTTCCGGGCTTTTTTAACTGCCCGGACTGCTTCCTCAAGAGCTTCTTCTCTTGTTAAGTGCAGTTTGTGCTGGAGATGAATATCAGAAGTAGCCAAAAACACGTGAATAAGCGGCCGCTCGGCATGTTCCAATGCTTCTCCTGCCACTTCGATATCTTTCTCTTTGCATCGCGCCAGAGCACATATAGCTGGTCCCTTTATCTGCTGAGCTATTAACTTCACTCCTTCGGCATCCCCAGGAGAGGCAATGGGAAAGCCTGCCTCTATAACGTCCACATTCAGCTGAGCCAGTTGTTTGGCTATCTCCAGTTTTTCTTGAGGATTAAGGCTTACCCCCGGGGATTGCTCCCCGTCTCGCAGGGTGGTGTCAAAAATCCGAATTTTCCTCATTATCCTACCCCCTCATTTTTTGAGCCAGGGCATCATGCCTCGCAAAGTATTCCCCGTTTTCTCGATGAGGTGTTGAGCATCTTTATTTCGCAGAGCATAATACACTGGTCGATTGGCTTGGTTTTCCAGAATCCATTCCCGGGCAAAACTTCCATCTTGAATCTCGGCTAAGATTTTCTTCATTTCTTCTCTAACTTTATCATTGATTACTCGAGGACCCCGGGTTAGGTCGCCGTATTCGGCGGTATCACTTACCACCTGGCGCATATTGGTGAGCCCTCCCTCATATACCAGATCCACAATTAATTTCATCTCATGTAGACATTCAAAGTAAGCTACTTCGGGCTGATATCCGGCTTCTACTAAAGTTTCAAAACCAGCTTTAATCAGAGCAGTCAATCCTCCACAGAGCACTGCTTGCTCACCAAATAGGTCGGTTTCGGTCTCTTCCTGAAAAGTGGTTTCTAAAACTCCTGCTCGGGTTGCCCCAATTCCCCGGGCGTAGGCTAAAGCTATATCTTTGGCTTTACCGCTTGCATCTTGATAGACAGCGATGAGAGAAGGTACTCCTTTTCCTTCCTGGTACATTCTCCTTACTAAATCTCCCGGTCCCTTGGGAGCCACCATAATTACATCCACATCCCGAGGAGGAATAATCTGGTGGTAGTGGATATTAAAGCCGTGAGAGAACATAAGCACTCCTCCGGCTTTAAGATGTGGAGCTATGGATTCTTTATAAATACCGGCTTGATATTGGTCAGGAGCCAGTATCTGAATCACGTCTCCTTTCTGGGCTGCTTCTGCGGCACTCAAAGGGGAGAACCCGGCATTGCGAGCTTTTTCAAATCCAGGAGTTCCAGGTAAATCTGACACTATAACCTCCAATCCACTATCTCTCAGGTTCTGGGCTTGAGCGCTTCCCTGGCTTCCAAAACCGATTATGGCAATTGTCTTACCTTGCAAAACCTCGAGATTGGCATCTTCATCGTAGTATACTTTGCTCATAATAAAACCTCCCTTTTTATTTTATAAGTTATTTTTCTTGTAAAGATTGGCTTCCTCGAGCCAGGGCGATTCTCCCCGTTCGAGTCATTTCTATGATGCCGTATTTACGTAATAACTGCTCTAAAGCATCAATTTTATCCGGAGTACCGGTTACCTCTACAATCAAGCTTTTTTCCTCTACATCCACTACCCGGGCTCGAAATATCTCCACTGTTTGCACTATTTCTGCTCTGATATCCGAGGGGGCGTTTACTTTAATTAGAGCTAACTCCCGGTCTACATAACTGGCCTGGGTGAAATCTCCCACTTTTATGACATCGATGAGTTTATAAAGTTGTTTGGTTATTTGTTCCAGGGTATCGGTGTTTCCTTCTACCACTAAAGTGATACGAGAAATGGTGGGGTCGTTAGTGGGACCCACGGCCAGACTTTCTATGTTGTATCCTCGCCGAGCAAAAAGAGAAGAAACCCGGGCTAAAACACGGGGTTTGTTCTCTACTAAAACAGAAATGATATGCTCCACTGGGCACCTCCTTCTCTTTTTTATTCCAGAATCATCTCTTCCAGTGACTTTCCAGGAGGAACAAATGGTAGGACATTTTCTTCTTCTGCTACTCTACAATCCACCAATACCGGCTTGTTCTTAACCTCCAAAGCTCTGGAGATGACTTCCTCCAGTTCTTCTTCTTTTTCTACTTTCAAGCCCTCTCCTCCGAAAGCCCGGACTAAACTGACTAAATCAGGATTTTGAAGCTTGGTACAGGAATAGCGCCCTCCATAGAGACAACCCTGCCATTGCCGGACCATACCTAAATAAGAATTGTTGATGACAAAAATCTTGATGGGTAAGCAATAATTGACCGCGGTAACCAGCTCCTGGATTTTCATAAAAATGCTCCCGTCTCCACTGATTAAAACCACCGAACGGTCAGGGTTACCTACTTGAGCGCCAATGGAAGCAGGTAGTCCATAGCCCATTGTTCCGAGGCCCCCCGAGCTTGCCCATTGGCGGGGCACTTCACAGCGGTATATCTGTGCTGCCCACATCTGGTGCTGCCCCACGTCAGTAACTACAATGGGGTTATCGCCATGAGTGAGCTCGTAAATTTTCTCTATCACCCGGCGGGAAGAAAGCCCTTCTTGCACTCGAGGAGCATACTCCTTTTTCCACTCTTCTGTCTTTCCTCTCCAGGAGGAACGTTTTTTCTCTTCCACTTTCTTTTCCAGTTCCGAGAGCACCATCTTAGCATCTCCTACTATGGGGATAGAAGGTTTAACATTTTTACCTATTTCTGCTGGGTCGATATCGATATGAATTATCCGAGCTCGAGGGGCAAAAGTGGCCAGACTCCCCGTTACCCGGTCGTCAAAGCGCATACCTACAGCAATTAAAAGGTCACAGTTCATCACTGCTTTATTAGCCCAGTAAGTTCCATGCATTCCCAGCATCCCTAAAGAAAGAGGATGGCTTTCGGGGAAAGCTCCTTTTCCCATTAAAGTATGAGTAACTGGAATATCCGCTTTTTCTGCTAACTTCAGAAGTGCCTCTGAAGCTCCGGAGGATATCACCCCTCCTCCAGCGATTAAGACGGGTCTTTCTGCTTCCTGGATAGCCTGAGCGGCTACTTTAATTTGGTGAGCGTGTCCTCGATAAGTGGGTCGGTAGCCAGTGATTTTAACTTTTTCAGGGAAAATGAATTCTCCTTCTTGTTGCTGAATGTCCTTGGGTAGATCAATAACCACAGGTCCTGGTCTTCCAGTGGAGGCAATGTAGAAAGCCTGCCGGACGACATCGGGGAGTTCTTCAAAACTGGTTACCAAAAAATTATGTTTAGTGATGGGCATGGTTATTCCCGTGGTGTCCGCTTCTTGAAAGGCATCTTTACCTATAAGGCTCGTGGCCACCTGTCCGGTGATAGCCACTAAAGGCACCGAATCCATATAAGCATTGGCGAGCCCGGTAACCAGGTTGGTAGCCCCCGGGCCCGAGGTGGCTATACACACTCCCACTTTACCTGTAGTGCGGGCATAGCCATCAGCAGCATGAGCTGCTCCCTGCTCGTGTCTTACCAGGATGTGAGTTATATCTTTATCATCCATCAAAGCATCATAAATATCAAGCACTGCTCCTCCTGGATAACCGAATATAACTTCTACTCCTTCTCTTTTCAAAAGCTCAATTAACATCTGAGCTCCTCTCATTTTCAACTTTATCACTCTCCTTTATTCCATACTTGCTCCTTGAGAAGTGGGGCGAGCAAGCTTGATATAGCGCCCCAGGAGCCCGGTTTTATATTTAGGAGGAGGGGGAGTAAAATCTTTTTTTCTCCTCTCTAATTCTTCTTTGTTTACCAGAAGCTCTATCTGGCGGTGAGGGATATCGATGAGGATTTCATCTCCCTCGTGGATTAAAGCTATGGGTCCTCCTTCAAAAGCCTCAGGGGCAATATGTCCGATACAGGGTCCTCGAGTTCCTCCGGAGAAACGACCATCAGTGATTAGAGCCACTTCTTTACTTAAGCCCATTCCCACTACAGCAGAAGTGGGAGCCAACATTTCCCGCATTCCCGGTCCACCTTTTGGTCCTTCAAAGCGAATAACTATCACGGAACCCGGAGATACTTTCTGGTGAGTAATAGCTTCCATGGCTTCTTCTTCGCTATCGAAGCAAATAGCTTTTCCTCGAAACACCATCATTTCTGGCTCTACTGCCGATTGCTTTACCACAGCCCCATCGGGAGCCAAAGAGCCATAAAGTACAGCTATTCCTCCCTCTGGGGAATGGGGATTATCCAGGGTGCGGATTATTTCTCTATCTACATCTGCCTCTTCGACTGCTTTTTGAATTTCTCTCACGGTTTTCCCCGAAACTGTGAGGTTGTCTTCTAAGAGCTCTCCTAAAGTTTTTTCTACGGCAGGAATTCCCCCGGCAAAATGGAGGTCCTCTAAGAAAAGCTCTCCTCCTGGCCGGAGCATCACGAGATGAGGTATTTTCCGGGATAGCTCATCAAAAGCAGCAAGGGAAATGGCGAAAACCCCCAACTCTTGAGCTAAAGCTAAAATATGGAGTACGGTATTGGTTGAGCCTCCTAAAGATAAGTCCATCTTTATAGCATTGCGCAGAGACTTTTCATTGAGAATCTCACGGGCTACTGTATTTTCTTTTACCAATTCCACAATTCTTTTCCCGCTTTCATAGGCAATTCTTCTTTTTTGAGCCGACATAGCAAGGGCGGTAGCACATCCGGGTAAACTCAATCCCATAGTTTCAGTAAGACAGGCCATGGTGTTAGCGGTATATAGACCCTGGCAAGAACCTGCTCCTGGACAGGCCTCCATCTCCAGTGCTTCTAACTCTTCTAAGCTAATTTCTCCTTTGTGGTACCTTCCGGCGGCTTCAAAAGTGTCCCGAACAAAGGAAAGTCTTCTTCCCCGGTAAACTCCAGAAAGCATAGGACCACCGGTTACAACTATAGTGGGGAGATTCAGGCGAGCAGCGGCTAAAAGCATACCCGGAGTTATTTTATCGCAATTGGTTAAAAGAACCAATCCATCGAGAGCATGTCCCTGGGCTACTGCTTCTACTCCATCAGCAATCACATCCCGGCTGGGAAGAGAGAACCTCATCCCTTCATGTCCCATAGCGATGCCATCACATATGGCTGGAAGACCAAAAACAAAAGGAGTTCCTCCTCCTGCTTCTATTCCCCGCTCTATAAATCTCTCCAGTTCTCGCATGTGGATGTGTCCAGGAACTAAGTCAGAAAAAGAACTGGCAATGCCAATTAAAGGTCTATCTAAAGATTCTCGAGTAAGACCGGTAGCAAAAAATAAAGAACGATGAGGACACCGGTCCGGACCTTTTTTAACTATTTCACTTTTCATAAGTTTCCTCCTTCAATAAGTGGTTATGATAACAAAATACCCCTCGTCCCTTGAGGGACGAGGGGTATTTCCCCGCGGTACCACCCTTTTTACTTGCTCTGGCAAGTCACTCTTTTCTCTTAACGGAGAATCCCGGGTTGCCTACTTTGATTTCAGCTAACCACTCCAGGGCGAGATTCAGTATCTTCCGGTATCTGCTTCCAGCATATGCAGACTCTCTGTAACCGGAGAAAATACCTACTGCTCCCTTTCCTCGCTTTTATAACTTTCAAACTTTCAAACAATAAGAGAAATATAACACAAGAATCTACACTTTGCAATAGCGCAAGTTGGGTTAAATTCGCGTGTCCACTTTATAATAATATCATATTATTGGAATTCTTAAAAAGAGAGAGCATTATCTCTATTATAGGTGCCTTATAGGTGCCGCCCCCTCCGTCATTCCCATGCTTCCCTCATCTGTCATGCCTGAAATCTTCAATCGGGAATCCAAATGCATTTAAAAACCATGGACCCCGGCTTAAAAATTGCCGGGGTGACGAGCAAAAGGTGATAGAAACATTCAGGGGCAGGCTAAAAACGGCTTAAAAATTGCCGGGGTGACGAAGAGGTGGGAATCCAAATGCTTTAAATACTGTGGACCCCTGATAGGGGCATTCAGGAGTGACGCCTCTTTCGTCATTCCTGAAATCTTTAATCAGGCATTCAGAAGTTTTTACCGAGGAAGAGGAAAAAATACATAGAGGGTTTCCCGTCCTGTTGTTTAGATTCCTGATAGAACCATTCAGGAATGACATCCTTTTTTTTGTCATGCCTGAAGGC
>NZ_JAAYFP010000052.1:0-6316 GCF_012728195.1 Candidatus Sordicultor fermentans | reverse complement strand
GTCCCTCGCAAAAAGAAGAGGGGTTATAAGAAGTTTACCCCTATAGTTCTATTTAAGAAATTAGCAAGAAACACAGATAAAGATGGACAAATTGCTATCTCATTCATATTTATAAGAGATATTGGTATAAAAGAGATTCCAACTCGTTCTTTGAAACAGCGCCTGTCACAGTATGTTGAATTTCTCCTTTTTCGTTCAAGAAAAGAAAAGCTGGAACTCCCAATCTTGTAAAACATTCTCTTTGCACCTTTCCATAATCATCGATTAAAACCGGAAAAGTCCAGTCACTACTATTAACAAAACCGCTCCTGATCATCTGGGTATATTCCTCGGTAGGAGCAATTAAATTTCCAGACGTCCCGCTTTCATTCACTGCTATTCCCATCACCGTCAACTCTCCTTGATGGCGGCGATAAATATCCTGGATTGCAGGAGCTTCCTCCTTGCAATAACTACAGTAAGACTTGAAGAAAAATACTAAAACTGGTTTTCCCCGAAATTCAAGAAGGGAAACCTCTTTCCCATCTAAGTCAGGAAGAGTAAAATTAATTCCAGTATCTACTGGCGTTGGAGTTGGTGTATCTGTAGGAGTTGGTGTATCTGTAGGAGTTGGTGTATCTGTAGGTGAAGGATCAGGAGTCTCTGTGGGTAAAGGTAAATAGTCAGAGCATCCTGATACTCCCAAAAGAAGAGAAAAAACTGAAACAATGATAAACCACTTCGGCCAGTTTTCCTTTTTCATAGTTTAAGCTCCTCTCTTATCATCTTATTCTTTTAATGTCCAATTATACAACATAACCATATTCAATTTTCCAGCAATAAAGATAATTCTTGAAATGCTTCTTGCAGGTTTTCTGATTCGGTAATATTTTTCCGAGAATGGCTAACGTTTTTTTGGAATTTTTCTCGCACCAATAAACCTCGAGCATAATATTCCCTGGCCTTTTCTTCCTCTCCTCGAGATTTATAAAAATCACCCACCGCTCGATATGCAGAAACCAAAACCTCATAAGTAGAAGAAAGAAGAGGAGCTTTTTCTACTGCTTCTTCTAAAAACTGCAAGCCTTTTTCGAATTGACCTTCTTCCACATAAAGAACTCCCAGCTGCTCTAAATAAAGGTAATAAAAGGGAGAAAGGCGATGAGCTCTTTCTGCTTCTTTTTTGCTTTTTTCTCGGAATTGAGGATTGCCTTCTTTTAAAAACTTTTCCCTCCAGGCTCTGCTTAAAGCCAGGTGAATTTCTGCATCTCCAAAACTAAACCGTGCTGCTTTTTGATAGAAATAAAGAGCGCTATCGTTATCTCCTGCTTTAGCATAGTAGTCTCCCCATATTTTATTGTTGGTGCCTTGAAAGATAAGAATGGAGAGAACAAAGAAAACCACTCCTAATAATATTAAAAACTCGTAGTGAATTCGAAAAGATAAGGGAAAAGAGGAAAATTTGTAGTCCCGAAGATAATTTGCTACTCCTGCAGCAAAAAACCAGATGGTGAAATGATACGCTCCCAGGGAAAAATTGACATCCAGAAAACTATGAGTAAATCCCATAAACAGCAAAGATAAAACCCCGAAAATCAAAATTTTATCTGGGGAAGGTAAAGAGTGGCGATTCTTAATAAAAGGATAAAAAAGAGAGAAAAGCAAAATAGCAATGAGAGAAAGCCCTATTAGCCCTCCCTC
Organism: Candidatus Sordicultor fermentans; assembly: GCF_012728195.1. Lineage (NCBI taxonomy): Bacteria > Pseudomonadati > Atribacterota > Atribacteria > Atribacterales > Candidatus Caldatribacteriaceae > Candidatus Sordicultor > Candidatus Sordicultor fermentans. Next base: position 4,636 of record NZ_JAAYFP010000052.1, on the reverse strand, counting down.
TACCAGAATCTGCAAATAAAAATTGTGAGTACTTTCAGTAAAGTAAGGAGCCGACTGATAACCTAAATAAAGAGCCTTCCAGGCTCTCCCTCCCCATCCATTAAGAAGACGAGGAAAGCTGACCCTCCAGGCATCTCGGTAAAAAATAAATCTTTCCGCCGCACTATGGGTGGTAAAACTGATATCTCGTAATCTCCGAGAAAGCTGAGGAGGTAAAAAATCAGAATAGAGGGCTAAAAGAAAGATAATTACCACTAACCCGACCAGACTTACTACTCCTAATAGAAGAGAACGGTTGCTAAGAGAAGCAACTTTTTCTTCTACTTTGGACAAAAGAAAGATAACTCCGGTGAGAATTAAAGCTCCTGAGAATAGAAAGCCAAAAAAGAGAGGATCCTTGTGAACAAGATAATTTTCTAAAGGGGAAACAAAAAGCAAAAGGACAAGAAGAGAAAAGAAAAGCACTTCTGCCAGCTGAATTTTTTCTCGGCGAGGGAGAAGCAAAAACAAAAAAATTAAAGCCAGAGGGAGAGTTAATATCCCTCCTCGAGAGTAAGTGAAAAAAAAGCCAGAAAGAGAGAGAAAAGAAAGAAAAATTGCTCCCAGAAACCAGCTTTTCTTTTTCTCCAGAAGAAACAGAGTCAAAAGAGCAATGTAGCTCATAGCGAAATAAGCAGCAGTAGTGTTGGGATATTGAAAAGTGGAATGCAATCTGCCACCAATAAATAAATCTCTCATACTCATACCCAAGGGGGTAGCAGAAGGAGATACCCAGCCAAATTGATAAAAAATACCCAGAAAAGCCAGAATAATACCATTTAATCCCAGAGCAAGAAGAAACCACTTTTTATCTTCCAGGGAAGACCACAGGTTTTCTACCAGCAGGAAAAACATTGCAAAAGTTAAATAATTGAAAAACTCCCGGAAAGCTCCTCCTTTATCAGCCGCCAGGGGAATATTAAGAAGATAAAGTAAAACTAAGAAAATAAATATCCATTCTGGTATAGTGCTAATAATTATTCTCTCCTGGCGTAAAAAGTACTGAGCAACAAAGAAAAAAATAGCTATTCCCCAGAAAACGGCGAAAAAGAGGAAACGTTCATAATCAAAATACAGACCTCGATAATAGGGAGAAAGAAGCACCAGGCCAAATAAAGCTATTAAAACACCTTTTTTAAGGAGAGATAAATTTAAAGAACTCTTATTTTCTTTTTTAGGCATATTCAGTTAATATTTCAAACATATCCTTTAAGTTATTACTGATTTATCTTCAATTATAGCAAACAATATTACTTCCTGACTTTCCTGAAAGTAAAAAAATCAAAAATATTTTTCAGCAAAATCAAGCATAGTGAACCACAAAATCTAATCTATGGTAATATTTTTTCTTCGTGCTCTCTTATCTTTCGTAGCAGAGATTATTACGGGCGATTTCATCCCGGGGTGTCGTCGTTATCTCTATCACCTTCCCGTAGAAATCTCTCCCTTTCTTTCTCCATCGGGAAAGTATTTGCGGAATAATGTAATTCCAGAAAATAGCACAAAATAAATGAAAATAACAAAGGAAAAAATACCAAAACTTTCATGGTCACTAATTGACCGGATATAAAAGACTGTTACAATAAAAAAAGAAGAATTTTTATTATTTACCAGAGGAGAGAAGATTATGAATAGTATCCAGATTAAACCACTCACTTATGAAAACTTCCAGAAATACGGTGATTTTGTACGGCTCGACCAGGTTAGTCCTGAAAAATATCAGCGGATTGGTCAACCCCCGGTTGAGTTCTATCCCGACCTGATCTTACAAAATTTAGGTAGCCCTATTCTGGGAGTGTCTTTATGCAGGGTTTTCCCTCGAGATCTGAAAATCGAACTCACCGAACACCATAATTATACTGAAGAGGGAAACCTTCCCCTCGATGGAGATGTGTACATGCACGTTGGACTTGCTACCCAAGAGGTAGAAGAAATGGAAGTCGAAGTTTTTGAAGTACCTAAACTTACCTTTGTCCGACTAAAGATCGGGGTCTGGCATCACGCCCTCTATGCCAAAGGAGATAAGCCAGTTAACGTTTTAGTATTATTAGCAGAGAGAACTTACCACAATGATTGCGAGGTCAAACCTTGCAATTTCACCTTTGGAGAAAAGAGATAAAATTACTAACGAGAATAGATTTGGCCGGGTGAAACAGAAATATTACTCGGCCAAATCTATTCTTAAAAGTCACACATGCTTCATTATTTCCCGTGGTTCTATTCTATGCTATCTTTCCCGGAAAGATTTGCTGGTCAAAACGAAATAGGAATTTTTGCCTCATTCTTTAAAAATACTGGAATCACATTCAATGGTGCTTCGCTTTCTATCCATTGACCACCCTCATGCACTGTGCCATTGTAAGCGCTGGTCCATTTTGCCCCTTCAGGTAAATATACTCTCCTCGACCTCATGCCTTCGTATAAAATAGGCGCTACAAGCAGGTCAGGACCAAACATATACTCATCTTCTACATCATATGCTTCGTCATCACTGGGAAAATCAATAAATAAGGGTCTCATTATTGGTATCCCCTCTTCATGAGCTCTTTTCATTTGTTCTATTAAGTAAGGTTTTATTTTCTCTCTTAAGAATAGCAGATTTTTGATTATATCATATGCTTCTTCGCCAAATGACCATATCTCATTAGGACCACCAGTTAGGTCATATGGCTCACATTTATTCGAATCTGGAGGATAAGGGAGGCGGAAACCATGCAGCCTGAAAATGGGGCAAAATACCCCAAACTGAAACCAGCGGATAATGAGCTCTTGGAAAGCAGGGTCGTTTGGGTCTCCATCAAAAAAACCGCCTATATCAGTAGTCCACCAGGGGATACCACACATCGCCATATTTAAGCCTGCTCTAAGCTGCTTCTGTAAAGAATCAAAAGTAGAAGGAATATCTCCCGACCACACCACTACTCCAAAACGCTGACTACCCAGCCAGGCACAGCGGATAAGGTTAACAATTTCCTTTTCTCCTGCTAATCGCAAACCATCCTCAAAGGCCTGCGCGTAGTAAAAAGGATAAATGTTGCTTACTTCTAAGCCATTACCTAAATGATAGCGAAGATTATCATAATCATAGGACAAAATATTATCGTAACCAAAACCTGGCATCCCCAGCTCTGGTTCTGCTACATCCAGCCAGAACATCTTTATACCATACTTATAATAATTTTCCTTAACTTTCTCCCAGATAAATTCTCTAGCCTCAGGATTAGTAGCATCAAAATGGGTGTTGATTCCTCGAAAAGTGAAAATTGTAGGAACCCCACGTTCCGTTCTAACCAGAAGCCCTCTTTTGACCATTTCTAAGTAGTTTTCACTATTTATTTCTACTGTCGGCCAGACTGATACCATAACTTTAATTCCCATTTTTTCTAATTCATCTACCATAGCTTGTGGGTCTGGCCAATATTCCGAGTCAAATTTCCAATCTCCCTGGTGAGGCCAATGAAAAAAGTCAATAACTATAACTGATAACGGTAATCCTCTTTTTTTGTATTCCCGAGCTACGTTTAAAAGCTCTTCTTGAGTTCGGTAGCGGAGCTTACACTGCCAGAAGCCCAAGGCCCACTCCGGTAACATTGGTGGTTTGCCGGTCAAATCAGTATACTTTTTAACTATATCAACCGGAGTGTCTCCAGCAATAACAAGATAGTCAATCTGTTTTCCTGCTTTTGCATGCCACAAGGTATGATTTTTAGCGAGTTCTGCTCTACCAACTGCCGGGTTATTCCAGATAAATCCATACCCTCGAGTAGAAACTAAAAAAGGAATACTAATCTGGGTATTTTTTTGAGCTAATTCTAATACACATCCTTTCAGGTCTAAACACCCGTTGGCATACTGTCCCATTCCATAAAGACGTTCTCCTTCATAAGCCTTAAAATACAAGTCCGTTCTATACAAGCTACTGCTAAGAGCTTTATAATTTCTAGCTTTTAAAACATCAGCATTGCTTATCCTTCCATCAATCCACAGTTCTTCTAATAAAATCTTTCCACCATCGGTAAAATAGTTGACTGTTCCATCTGCTAATATTTCAGCCATAATCTTTCCATTTTTGATAGTGGCTTTCATTGGTTGAATATCTATGAGAGCTGGAATAGTAGGTTGAGATAGTAGAGTCCAATTTTCTTCATTAATTTCTTTATTCAAGGTAGACCTAAAACGTAAACAGTCTTTGCCAAATGGTTCAAGCCAGATAGTTTCACCATCTTTTTGAGCTATTAGCCTGTTTCCAACTTGTTTAAAAAACATCTTATGCACTCCTTTCAAGGTTATACTATTTTTAGTTGAAATTGAAAAGAGTGGCTCCCCGTGGGATAATCCACGTAATAGAAAAAACATTCAAGAAAGGAGCCACCCACGAAAGAGAACACTAAAAAGAGGAAAAAGTCAATAAGAGCTAAGCTCTCTGCCAAATTGTGTGGAAACATTCTCTTCGTGGTATGAATCCCAGTAACATCTTTCTCCAGTAAACCTCTACATTCCTCAACCCCCAATATTTCTCTTTAGCATCTTAATCTTAGTATTACAGCCCTCCGTATAGCCATTAGTAGTTCTATTATGGAAATAATTTAAAATAGGC
>NZ_JAAYFP010000051.1:0-6026 GCF_012728195.1 Candidatus Sordicultor fermentans | reverse complement strand
TGTATAAGAAAAGCTGTCGGAGCTATGTTACATTGCTCATCTTTTTAGACACCAAAATAAGACCTTTTGAGCTGATTTTCTAACTATTGATCGAACTAATCTTATTCGTGGGTCTCTGTTGGTGGAGGGAAAAGTAGAAAAGGAAAGAGAAGTTTATGCGGGAAAAACTTTGCGTAAAGAAATGAGCCGGTGGTTAAAAAGGAGGAGCTTATGTCTTTACGAAGGCCGGTGTTTATCACTCAAGACGGGAGATCGCTTAAAAAGCGAGGGGTGGAACAAATCGTTGAACGCTTATCTAAAAAAGTGGGAATTCAGAGGGTAAGATGTTCTCCTCATGCTCTACGCCATGTTCTTGCTACCAACCTCATTACAAAGGAGGGTGAGAAAAAGGGAATAATTTTCCAAAAATTATTCCTCCCCCCTATTGACGAACTTAAGAAATGGTGACATATTACATTTGCCATCGGTTCTGAGGAGTTAAGCCGGAGGATGGAAAAAAGAGCTTCTGTTTGAAAGATAAGAAGCTCAAAGCTTTTGAGTGGAAGTCCATCCTGAAGTTTCTCGCTAAATGCGAGAAAGAAAAGGCTAAGGTTTGTCGGGACCGATGGCTTTTTGTTTGCTCTTTAGCCCTCTTTAAACCCTGTAAACCCCTCTCAGGTTTTATAGTCTCCTTGTAGTTTTCTTGCCTCTCTTTTATAAGATTGCTATTTCTGGCATAGCAACCTCCTCTTTCTTTACTGAATGGAGTTCAAAAAAAAGATCGCCACGCCCGGAAAAAAAACCAGGTCTTTCTCCGTGGTCCTTATCCTCTGTGTTCTTTTTTTATCTTTTGGGGGGGTTGATAAGGGGTAAGACCTCCCTTATTGTTCTCATCTATTTTACCTTTAAAGGTTTACGTCATAGACTGTGTTTTTACGACCCTCGCGATGAGGAGATGAGAAAACTACCGTTCCTGAAGATGTTTATCAGAAATCCAAACCATAGGTAAGACTATTTAGATTCCCGATTGAAAGCTTTAGAAATGACGGAAAAAGGAGGAAAACATCCCTATCATTTTTTCCTTATCCGTTACTGCAAGCAACAATCTTCTTTTGTCACCGCGAGAAGCCCCTTTTTCTCTTTTGCAAGGAGGAAATCCTGAAGCAATCTCGCTTTTTTTGAGCCTCAAAATACCAAAAAGCAAGCTACAATGAGCTTCGCGGTCAGCTTTAATGAGGAGCGCGCTAAAATAAGAGGCAAAGAGCGCTCACACGAGAGAGAAAAAAGAAGTGAATTAAAGCTCTCGGATATTGAAGGATACGACAACGTTATGGTAAGATTTGGCTGAGAGAAACAACTTTTAACCAGTCAAGCGAACAATTTATAGAGAGGGAGGGAGCGGAAACTCGCCAAAACTCTGAGAAATAAAGGTTTTTGCGGGCGTAGCGCAGCCTGGTTAGCGCGCTTGACTCAGGTCAAAAGGTCGGCTGTTCAAACCAACTTATTCTCTGACAGAGAAAAATTTAACTGAAAGTTCTGGGGAAAGGAGGAACGAAATGAGAGATAAAAAATTAGCTATACTGGTAGGAGGAGGTCCTGCTCCGGGCATCAATGGAGTAATTGGTTCAGTAGCTATCGCTGCTCGAGAAAGGGGTCTGGATGTAGTAGGGATTTATGATGGGTTTAAGTGGATTTCTAGCTCCTCTTTTAACCCCGCAGTGCATTCTGTCCCTTTGGAAATTGCTCAAGTTTCTCGTATTCACATGGAGGGAGGCTCCGTTCTCCGCACCGCCCGAGATAGCCTGGTGAGCAAAGGGCAAATAGACCAGAATAAAGTGGCCAACGTGAAAAAAGTTGTGGAAGAGCTGGGGATAGGATATCTTGTAACTATTGGTGGAGACGACACCGCTTTTAGCTCCAGCATTGTAGCCCGGGAGATGAAAGGAGAGCTACTGGTGGCTCATGTTCCCAAAACCATTGATAACGACCTTCCTCTTCCTGGTAACATGCCCACTTTTGGTTTCCAGACAGCAAGGGAAGTGGCTACCCAGATAGTGAAAAATCTGATGGAAGACGCCAAAACCACCGGACGCTGGTACATAGTGGTGATGATGGGACGCTCTGCTGGACATCTCGCTTTAGGAGTGGGAAAGTCTGCTGGAGCGCATCTTGTTATAATCCCCGAGGAGTTTGGCGAGAGAACAGTAAAAGTAGAAGAAGTGTGTGACATTATCGAGTCTTCCATGATTAAGCGAAAAGCCCTGGGAAGAAGCGATGGAATAGCAATTGTTGCCGAAGGAGTGGCTTTGAAGTTTGGCGACGTAGAAGAGATAGAAAAAATGCTGGGAAGACCTGTCCCTCGTGACCCCCATGGTCATGTGCGTCTGGCCGAAGTGCCTCTGGGAACACTATTGAAGGATGAAATTGCTCGCCGCTTTGAAGCTCGAGGAGAAAAAATCACCATGGTAACCGGAGACGTGGGGTATGAGCTGAGGTGTGCGCCACCTGTGGCCTTTGATATGGAATACACGCGGGAGTTGGGGTATGGAGCAGTGAACTATCTTTTAAGTCCCGACTATAGTCTGGATATGAAGAAAAAGGGAGCCATGATTAGCATTTTAGAAGGCGTGCTAAACCCCATTCCTTTCCCGGAAATAATGGACCCGGAGACGGGAAGAACTAAAGTACGGACTGTGGACATCAATTCGTACTCTTACGAGGTAGCTCGTTCTTATATGATTCGTCTGGAGAAAAAAGATTTAGAAGACGAAGAGATGCTTACTGGGTTAGCACAGGCTGCTAACTTAAGTAAAGAAGAATTTAAGGCTCGTTTTAGTAAAGTAGTATAGGCTGCCGGGGCCGCGCGAGCGGCCCCCTTTCTATGACTTCCTTTTTTCGTTATCCTGCCTTCTGGGTAGTAGTTGCTGCACTGGCGGGTTTCTTTTTGCAGAGTTATTTTTCTTTTTCTCTCCTCTGGCTGTTTTTATTCCTTTTCCTTTCCCTTTTTCTTGCAGTTTTATCTTTCTCCCGGAGCCGAATTTTTTTCTGGAGCATAATAGTGGTGTGGCTGGCGGTGGGCGCTACAGTGCATGCTTTAAGTTTTGACCTACCTCGAGAAATGGTCCTGAGAGAAGAAGGCAAGACCATTACCATTCAAGGAAATCTGATAGAAAAAAACAATCGTTATTTCATTACCCGGACCTCTAACCTCTCTTTTTATTCTCCTTCTTTACTTCTCCGGGGGGGAGATTTTAAGCCTGAAGAGTGGGGATATAGAGTTCGTATCCGTGCTGTGGTGCGCAGCTTCAATTCTTGCTCTAACCCCGGGGTAATGGATTTTCGCCTTTTCTGGGGAAGGAAAAGAGTTCCTGCTTATCTTGAGGTGGAAAGCTGGGAGGTGGTCTCTCCTCCTCGAGGGTGGTTTTCTCTGATGCACCAGGTGGAGGGAAAGAAGGGGGAATTTCTTTCTTCATGGAAGGAAGAGCTACAGGATGAATATCCCTGGTTTTCTGCTCTTCTTGTGGGGGTGAAAGAAGAAGAGTTTGAGGAAAGAAGGGATTTGCTCCAGGAAGTGGGCATCTATCATGCTTTTTGTGTATCGGGGTTGCACCTTGCTCTTCTGGGGGGAATAATCTGGTTTTTCTTGAACCGGATAACTTTCATAAAGCGATTCTCCTGGATAGGGGCTTTATTTTTTACCTTCTGGTATTTGCTTTTTTGTAGCATTTCTCCCTCTTCTTTTCGAGCCTGGCTCTTTTTTAGCCTGGGTCTCTGGGGAAAAATAAAAGGTCGCCACACTCTTCCTGTCTCTTCTTTGTTGACTGCCTTTCTTATCATGTTTTTGCTTCAGCCTGAGGTGGTCTATGATGCGGGGGCGCAGCTGTCTTTTGCTTCCACTGCCGGGATTCTTTTTTTGATGGATTATGGAGAAAACTTCCGGAATAAAAAGCACTTTCTCCTTGGCTATCTCGGGAGAGGGGTTTTTCTCACTTTCAGTGTTTATGTTTTTAACCTTCCCTTTTTGATTTTCCGGGGTTTTTCGTTTTCTTCTCTTTCTCTTTTGGGAAATTTGCTGGTTTTACCTCTCCTTGAAGCTGCTCTTTTTCTCTCTTTTTTGAGTGCTTTTCTGGGTGGAATCGTCTTTCTTCGCCCTCTTCTTGCCTTTCTTTTGAGAAGCGCTCTTCGGGCTTCTCTTTTTGTTTCTGCATTTTTAGAAGAGCATGTTCCTCATTTTTTCTGGGATTTTTCTCAGATAAGAAATCAGCTGTGGGGATGGGTTTTCTGGCTCTCTCTTCTCGGGTTTTTTATTTTTCTCATCAGACGAGAGAGGAAAAAGTTAATATGGGGTGCTGTTTTAGTCGGTGTTCTTTTAGTGGGGGGACTTTATCTTTTCCTTCCCCCACCTCTTGAGTTCTGGGTTTTTGACGTAGGACAGGGTCTGGCAACGGGGATAGTAGAGGAAAGGACAATGAGCTTTATCGATGCCGGAGGAATAATAAGGGGCTATGGTAATACAGGAAAAGCAGTTTTAGAAAAATTTATCCACTATCGGGATATAGAGAAAGTTGACTATGTTTTTCTCACCCATCTTCACCAAGACCACTCTGCAGGTATAGAGCCACTATCTTCCTCTTTTCCCGAGCTTGCAGTATTAAGTCTTCCTTATTTTCCCAATTTTTCTTGTTTTCCTCTTTCTTCTCGTGCTCAGTTAGAAATCTTTCCCATCCAGGGCAAGAAAGAAAACGAGCAGGCTCTGGTTTTTCGGTTGACTTTACCTCATTTACGGATTTTAATTTGTGGAGATGTGGAAGAAGAAGGAATAAGATATCTTATGGGGTGGGGAGAGGAAAACTTGAAAGCCGAGGTGGTGATACTTCCCCATCACGGTAAATATGTCAGCAACATGGCAGAGCTTCTCTCCCTTTGTGATTGTGAGGTGGCAGTAATTTCTTGTGGAGAAAATAGCTACGGGCACCCCAGCCCCGAGACCATAAAGTTGCTTGCCGACTTAAACTTGCCTTATTTTATAACTCAAGAAGATGGGGCGATTTGTTTTCGCCCCACAGGAAAAAGTTGGGAGGTTAAAAGATTTGGGAAAGGTAGAATTTAAAACCTGGATGAACCAGGATATAAAAGGTAGATGTTTTGTTCTGGAGCTCGCGGTGGGAGGAAAATATTTTGAAGACCACTGCTGGCCACAAATTGTGGAAAAGCTGGGAGGGGGAAAAGTGGTGAGGATTAAAGGGAAAAAGGAGTGGGAAGAAAAAGGGGGAGGGGCGATTTTACCTTCTCTTTTCGGGGAGAAGAAGATTCTGTTGCTGGAGGATTTGGAAGAAAGTCTCGCTCTGAAAGTAAAAAACATCAGCTCTCCCCATTTTCTGGTATTTATCTCTTCAGGCTGGAGGGGAGGAAAGGAGTGGAGTGATGACACCTGGATAAAAGTAGAGCCTCCTCGCTATGATCTGGAAAACTTTTGGAAAAAGAGTGCAAAGAACAAGGGAATATTCTTAGACAATCAAGTTCTCCGGTCTCTTTCTCGCTGGAGCAAGGAATACGATTGGGGAGAGGAAGATGTAGAACAGTTTTTGAGCCAGTTTTCAGAAGGGGAAATCGTAAAAATGGAAGACGTAGAGCTTTACTTTGAGAAAAACGAGCGAACGCTCCTTTTTCGCTTTCTGGACGCCACAGGAGAGAGAAACCTGGAAGGAGCTATTTTCTACCTTCGCTCTCTACTGCAGATTGGTTTTTCTCCCTCTTTGCTTTTAACCAACGTTGCTCGTCGCTTTCGTCTCCTGTGGCAAGCTCAGGAGACGAAAGAAGAAACTGTAGACCTATGGTCAGGCAGAAAACTCAGCCCTTTTGAGTGGAGAGAAAAAATTCTAAAAAACAAGAATAAATATAACTTAGAAGAAATACAAAGAGCTTTTGAAATTCTCTACCAGGTAGATAAAGCACTAAAAACCCGGAATCCCGAGCCAGAAGCTTTACTTCTGGGGATGTTGGTAAAAATAATGGCTAAGTAAGAGAGCTTTCGTGCTGAGCAGCAG
>NZ_JAAYFP010000050.1:0-3435 GCF_012728195.1 Candidatus Sordicultor fermentans | reverse complement strand
GGTAGTTTATTTTAAGGGTGCTGGCAATGGAGTTCTGTTGTGTGCTGGATTTCCATTGCGCTGAATACACAGATTTCTTTTTTCAAAAAAATTCCTGGCTCTAAAGTTTTGGGAGAAGCTGCCGATAATATTTATAAGAGGAGGTAAGAGTAGATATGAAAATGGTACAGGTAAGAAATAACCAGACGGCATTCTTCAACTATCGGAATTTAATCATTGTTCCTCTTTCAAAAAAAAGCTCCTCTTCGGGAAGTAAGGAAGAAAAAGATTCATCGAGAAAGGGTTAGTCTTGCTGTACGAGGAAGAATCGCTGAAGGAATTAGAAGAGAAGGTTTGGGGTTCCTTTTCTGAAGCAATATTCTTAGAAGATTTAGCCCGTAAGTTAGGAGCGGAAATAGTGGATGTCTGGGAAACCGTCCTTCATATGGAAAAGGAAGGATTGATTTCCTTTTATAATTGGCAATATAAGACCGTAATCTATAAAAAAGGGAGGGAAGAACCTTGCCTAAAGAATTCCAATTAGTGGCTTTTCAGTTGGGAGAAGAAACTTATGGGGTGGATATATCTCAGGTGGAAGAAATCATTCGTTTGCAACCTATTACCAAGGTTCCCGGAGCTCCAGACTTTGTAGAAGGAGTAATTAATTTACGAGGAAGAGTAATCCCGGTGATTGACCTCCGGAAGAGATTTCACCTTCCTCCTCGGGAAGAAACTAAAAATACGAGAATTGTGGTAGTAGAAGTTCCTCCTAATACGGTGGGAATGATTGTAGATGCCGTGGATGAGGTTTTGAGAATTAGTGAAGAAAAAATAGAAGCTCCTTCTCTAATAATCTCTTCTATCGATACTGAATATATAAAAGGAGTAGGGAAATTAGAAAACAAGCTTCTTATCCTTTTAGATTTAGCCAAAGTGTTAACTAAAGAAGAAAAAGGTGCTCTGCAAACTATGAAAGAGGAAATGGAGAAAAGAGAAGAGGGAGAGGTGGAAAATTGATTTTATCCCTGCGAGGAAAACTGCTCTTAGGGTTTGGCTTATTGATTGTTCTTTTATTAGTGGCAGTAGGATTGGGTTATTACTCCATTAATGAGGTAAATAACGCTTTTCTTATTCTTTCTGAATTGCAAGACTACGAGGAGGCTTCCCTAGAAGAAATCAGCGCCATCACTGCCCGTATAGACCGGATCCAGAGCACCCTGCTTTTAGTGGGTCTTTTAGCTTTAGCTGCAGGATTGATTTCTGCCTTTTTTCTCTATCGCAGTATTTTAGGACCCATACTTGAATTAACCAGGGGTTGTGAGATGGTGGAAAAAGGAGACCTTCGTCAGGAAATAGAAGTTAAAAGTAAAGACGAGATAGGGAAAGTAGCTCGTAGTTTTAACTCTATGATTCAAAAGCTACGGGAGCTCATAAGTCAGGTGTTGAGAGTTTCTTCTGCTCTGGCTTCCTCAAGTGAAGAACTCTCTTCCTCGATTGAGGAGATTTCTCAAGCTACAGAAGAGATTGCCAAGACCATTTCCCAGGTGGCACAGGGCTCTACCGAGCAGAGTACCGAGTTAGAAGCCATTAGCCAGGAGACCCAGAAGATTTCTCAAATTACCCACCACCTGAGTGAAGCCACTCAGAGGAACCTAAATTTAATAGCAGAGATGAAAAAAGGACTGGAAAAGAACCGGCTCTCTCTTTATGAAATTGAAAAAGCCATGAAGGTAACGAGCACCGAAGGAGAAAATAGTGAAAAAGAAGCTAGGAAAGGGCAGGAGCTTCTTTTTCTTTTAGCCCAGAATATCCAGGAAATCTCCCGGGTAACGCAGGAAGTAGCTCAATCTATCTCCACGCTGGAAGTGAGATCCCAAGAAATAAGTAAAATTGTGGATTTAATTACCGGTATTGCCGAGGAAACCAATCTCTTAGCTTTAAATGCTGCAATTGAAGCCGCCCGAGCAGGAGAGGCAGGAAGAGGGTTTGCCGTGGTGGCTAGTGAAGTCCGAAAATTGGCTGAACAATCAGCTCAAGCAGCACAGCAGATTTCTGCTTTAATCGAAGAAGTAAAGAACGACACTCAGATGGCGGTAGAGAGAATGGAAAGAGCTGAAGACCGGGTCCAGGAAGGAGTGAAAGAATCAGAAGAAGTGGCAAAGAATTTCCAGAATATTCTTGCCACCGTTCAGAAAGTGATACAGAGTGTTAGTAATTTAGGCCTGGTATTTGAAGAAGCGAAGAATTCTCAGAAAATCACGGAAAAAAGCGCTGAAGAAGTAGCTGCTCTTTCTGAAGATAATGCTCAGATGATTCAGGAAATTGATAGCCGTATTCAAGGAGTAAGCAAGAGTATAAGCTCAGTGGCTCTTGTATCAGAAGAAAATGCTGCTTCTTCACAGGAGGTTTCTGCATCTACTGAAGAACAAAGTGCTTCCTTAGAAGAGTTAACCTCTGCTTCCCGATTTCTGGCTCAGTTGGCTCAAGAATTGAGAGACCTGGCAGCTACTTTCCAGGTATGAATACCTTGGGGGAAGAGCTCTGTACCCGGGGTTTTAGACCTCATTATTACTACTCTGGGAAAGCAGGAGACCGGGAAAGAAATTATATAGAGCATCATTTACTGGACACTCAAAGCGATATGGTCAATGAGAAGCCGTATTTCTGAATCATCTTCTGGATTCTTCCCCCGGGCAATGGCCTCGGAGACTTTCTGCTGAAGAAGAGGGAAAGACTCTGCCTGAAGGATGCGATTAGCTTTATAGGTAATTATAATATTCGGGTCTTTTTTCCCGGAAAAAAGATGTAGGAGAACAAGACTCATTGCTGTAGAGCGAGCATTGGCAAAAGAGAGGTTATACCTTTCTCCTTTTTTCACTCGTTCACAGATATCAAGAATTATCTGGTTATCTTTTTGAAATTGAACGAGATACGACCTTCGGGGAGGAACAGGTATTTCATAAGAACCGTCCATTCCCGTTTCCCCTTCTGCGACCACTCTTCCGGTGTGAAGATCAATAACAGTGATTGATGCCCGGGAAAAAAATCGCTCTTTGACCTGGTTTTCTGAGGTAATAAAAGGAACAAAAGCCCTACCCTCAAGGATAGCTTCCTCTTTTTCTCTGGCACCAAGGGGGGAAATAGCTAAAAGAAGAAAAAAGCTCACTATCCCCATCACAGTCCAGCGACGCATAATTTCTAATACCTCCCTCAAGGTATCTAAGTATCTAAACAAGATAGCTAATTTACAAATGAAATACTACCACCGACTCGAAAATACAGCAACTATTTTGATAAGATTCTTTTTACGGCGCTAAATTGTTGATGCCACAAAGCGCATGATGATGTCTGATAGAAATTGTCACGCCATGTGATAAAAAGAGGATTATGGTGACTCCCGAGGGGCAGCGCCACACAGGCAAAATCATGGACTCCCAATGACAATATAGGGGAAAG
>NZ_JAAYFP010000049.1:0-1734 GCF_012728195.1 Candidatus Sordicultor fermentans | reverse complement strand
CATTTGAGGAAGAGAAGAAGTTTTAAGAGAAGAAGGAGGAGGAAATATTTGAAGAAGAAACAGAAGTTGAAGAAGAAAAGCAGCAAAGAGCCATAGAGGAAGGACGACAATTAGAAAAGGTGGGGCAGAAAATATTAGAAGATGAGGGAAAGAAAGCAGCGGAAGATAAACACGGATGGGAAGAGCAAGAAAAGCGTGAAAAAGAAAGGGAGGAAAATAGCCACGAAGAGGTAGAAATAGAAAAATCTGAAAAAAAAGGCGGGGAGATAAAAATTGAGGAAGAAGATATAAAGCTCGCAAAAAAGAAAGAGACGAAGAGAAATTCAGGAATAGAAGTACAAGCACGAAAGCCTTATAGAAAGAAAGCACCTACAGTAGAAAGAAAGAGCGAGAATACAGAAAGCCATCACGAAAAGAAAAAAGAATCAGTAATTCTCAAGCCCATGACAGAAGTAGATTTAGGGAAAAGGAAAGACTCAAGGTTGATTAAACCACCACAGACACCAGCAGATTTGGAGAAGAATGATAAAGAAAAAGAAACATCTATAAGGGTGGAATCACCTTATGTAGAAATCGATCTTGATGAGGCAGAAGTTTTCTTTATCATGCCAAAACAGTGGTTTGAAACCAGCACAATGGATAGTGTTCCACAAGAGCTACATTATAAATTGGAACTAAATGGGAACGAGCAAGTTATTTCCGCAGGAGTAAGTAGTGATAAACAAGGTGTTGCAACGGTGGAAGAAAGGCAAATAAACTTAGAAAAACCCCTAAAGAATTTTAAGATTATCTACCCAGATGAACTTCAAGGTAAAACTTATATTTATCAGCATAGTAGTGAGGTTTTATATCCATTCATTGCAATAGGAAATAATCGCGGGAGAATGTATTACCTTTATGATAAGGGAGGGAGCCTTAATCCTTTACCGAATAGAGATGTTTGGATTCTTCTTGAGAAAGATTTTGGTTTAGTTACTGACCCGGATGTAATTGAAGAAAGATGGATTTGGGAAAAATACCAGTCAATGCGTGTTAGCTTAAAAGATATAAACGAACTCATCATAAAGAATAACCAAACTGAAAAAGAAAAAAGAATACCCTGTCAATCATCTTTCTCTATAGAAGGAGATACCCTGATTAAGGATAATTTTGAGAAGCAGATGCCACTGTTTGCAGGGAATAGCCTCAAAATAAAAGCACCTACTGTAAATCCATCTGGTTGGGTGATATGGATTCAAAATAGGCAAGCGGGTTATAAAATTGTTACTGAGAACTGGACCGGTGATTACCCCTTAGAGCTAAAGCTTCCTGATGACTTACCTTGTGAATGTGGAGAATTTCAAATAGATATTTGTGAACAAGAGGATAGAATTCCCATAGAAACGCTATTTTTTCGCTATATTCCTTTTATCCAATTGAAATTTCCAAGGGACCTTGTAATTCCAGATCCAGAAATTGGACATAAAAAAGAGTTTGTCAAAATTCTTCTGGAGAAAGATTTTCAGGATTGGGTATTGAAAACGGATTAAAAGACCCGGTATAAATATGTAGAAAATGGCTATCAAATCGAGTTGTTACCTGAACAAGACACTCTTCGTTTTTCTCTTATGAAGCGAGGTAAACCCGAGATTGAAACAAATTTCAAAATAACCATCCCAAGATTAAAGTGGAGAACTTCAAAAGATGAGGAATGGCATGATAAGCCCTTACAAATAAAAAGAGACGAATTAATTG
>NZ_JAAYFP010000048.1:0-5541 GCF_012728195.1 Candidatus Sordicultor fermentans | reverse complement strand
TGAATCAGATGTGTCTGTACCTGCTTCAATTTTCATAAGGATCCCGGGTTGGGTGAGAGATTTCTCGGTGAAAATAAACGGTGATAATGTGAATGATGAACCTGTTAAGGGTTACATCGAGCTCAAAAAGGTTTGGAAAGCCGGTGACCTCGTTGACGTTGTTTTTGCAATGAGGCCGGAGTTAGTGTTGTGCCATCCATTTTCCGAGGAAAATCGGGGAAGAGCGGCTGTCAAAAGAGGCCCGATGGTTTACTGTGCAGAAGGCGTAGATAATCGTGAGTTTGATGTCCGCACGCTTGTTCTGAACTACGATAGCGAAATAAAAGAGCAGATGGAAGAGATTGAAAGCCTGGGTAGGCTCGTGGCGTTATCTGGAAAAGGTTTGGCGCAGGACCTATCAGATTGGGGTGAGAACCTTTATATTCCTGCTAATGGACACATTTCTCGAAGGAAGCCTGTTGAATACAAGTTGATACCTTATTTCGCCTGGGCAAACAGAGAAGCTTCACCGATGGTGGTCTGGATGGATTTTGCATAAAAAAACACAAGATATTCGAAAAATGAAATGAGGGAAAAACAAGTGGACAGAGTAGATAAGCTTTTAGAGCTTGTAAGGCTAAATGTCGATTCTGATATTGATACGGTAATGATTTGGAATTATGAAAATTCTTCTTCGGCAAACACTTTTTATCTGTCGGGCTTTAAAGGTTCTTGCAGCGTTCTAATATTGCGTGATGATGGACGCTATATAGTTACTGACTCAAGATATTTTGAACAGGCTCAAGAGGAGAGTGCTTTCCAGCTGGTAAAACATACGGGTGAAAAGTTAACCGATTCTGTGGCGTCTTTACTCAAAGATTTATCTGCAGAAGTTATTGGCTTTGAAGCAGAAAAACTGGATTGCAAAACTTACAATGAGCTGACAGAGAAACTGGATGTGAAATTCCTTCCTGTAGACAGGATGTTATGGCTGATGCGCTCGGTTAAATCTGAAGATGAGATCGAGGCAATACGAGAGGCAAGCAGAGTGGCGGAGCAGTCATTCCTTGACACCCTTGGTGTTCTTAAAGAAGATGTCTCGGAGCTGGATATATGTGCTGAACTCGAATATAGAATTAAGAAACGAGGAGGACAGGTTGGATTTGAAACACTTATCGGCACAGGCCCGAGGACTTCATTGCCACACGCGAAACCAACCAGCAGGCAAGCTAAAAGAGGGGAGTTGATACTGTTTGATTTTGGGGCCAAGGTTCGTGGTTACTGTTGTGATATAACGAGGATGGTATCAGTGGGGGAGGTAGAAGAAGAAATTAAAGAGTGCTATGCTCTTGTTAAGAAATCACTACTACAGGCTATTGCTGAGGGAAAAGCGGGAATGGTTGCCAGACAGGTAGATTCTGTAGCGAGACAAGTTATTCTGGAAAGTAAATATGCTGAGTTTTGTTTCAGCTACGGACTGGGTCATGGAATCGGCCTTGAAGTTCACGAGATACCTCGCATGGGGCCAAAGTTTGAAGAACCACTACCTGCCAATTCGGTTGTTACAGTTGAGCCTGGTATTTACATGCCCGGAAAATTTGGAATAAGAATAGAAAATGATGTAGTTGTTCGAGATGGGGGATTTGAAACGATTACGAATCTTGATGATGACTTGATACAAATTTGACGGGATTTGTATTAGAATGGTGCTGGGTAGTGAGGTGAGTGATTATGGAGAAAACTGCTGTGAAAATTGCCGAAGAGGTAGAGAAAAGGCGCTCAGGGGTCAAACCAATCAACGAGCGAATCAAAAAGTTACGGGACCAGAGCGTCACAGCAAAAGTTAAGGTCTCGGTTGAGAGAGCAAAATTGATAACCGACTTTTACAGGGCTAATGCTCCAAAAACAGTTTCTTATCCCGTTTTGAGAGCTTTAGCCTTCAAGTGCCTTATGGAAAACTGTAGCTTGACAGTGGAAGAGGGCCAGCTGATCGTGGGTATCCGGGGAACTGGCCCTCAGGAAGTTCCTACTTATCCGGAGATATGTGTCCACACTCTGGATGATTTTGAAACACTCGCCAACCGCGAGAATATGCCTTTTGAGGTTGATGATTTAACCCGGAAAATTTATGCCGAAGAAGTTATTCCCTTCTGGCAAAATTATGCGATGAGGGACATTATCTTCCAAAGCCTTCCCCGGGAATGGATAGATGCATATGAAGCAGGTATCTGGACTGAATTTATGGAGCAAAGAGCGCCCGGTCATACATCAGGAGGAAGTAGAGTTTTTCAAACCGGGGTTCTGGAGATAAAAAAGAGAATTGTAGAAAAAATGCAGGAGCTCTCTCCGGGTGACTCCGATTACTTTGAAAAAATGGAAGAGCTGAAAGCAATGGACATTGCAGCTGATGCAATAATGATATACGCAAGGCGCTACGCTACTGAACTGAAAAAGATTGCCGAAGAGGAGCCAAATCCATCTCGAAGGGCGGAACTATTGCAGATGGCTGAAATTTGTGAGAAAGTGCCGGCCCATGCTCCGGAAACTTTCTGGGAAGCTCTTCAGCACTACTGGTTTATTCATGTGGGAGTAACTTACGAAACGAATCCCTGGGATTCTTTCACTCCTGGCAGGCTTGACCAGCATCTTTATCCATTTTTTGTGAGAGATATTGAAGAGGGCAGGCTAACGCGTGATCGGGCGAGGGAATTGTTGCAGGCTTTTTGGTTGAAGTTCAACAATCAGCCATCGGTACCTAAAGTGAAAATTACCGCTGAAGAAAGTTTCACATATAATGATTTTTCTAAAATCAATTTAGGAGGGCTGCGGGCTGACGGATGGGATGCTGTTAATGAGTTGTCGTATTTGATTCTTGAGGTACTTGATGAAATGAAAACCTTACAACCAAATACTGCAGTACTTATCAGCGATAAAAACCCGGATGAATTTCTCATAAAGGCTTTGCAGGTGGCCTCTTCTGGATTTGGAGAACCACCATTCTTTAATTATGATGGAGTTATTGTGAAAATGTTACGGCAGGGGAAAACATTGGAAGATGCAAGAGAAGCCGGGGTTAGTGGTTGTGTTGAAACTGGTGCGCTGGGTAAGGAAGCCTATATTCTGACGGGATATTTCAATCTTCCCAAAGTTTTGGAGATAACGCTCCATAGTGGAGTAGACCCTCGCACAGGAAGGCAGATTGGCCTGAAAACAAAAACACCGGAAACCTTTGAAGAACTCCAGAAGACCCTGGATGACCAGTTACGTTACTTTATAGACTTGAAAATAAAGGGAAATGACATAATTGAAAGTTTGTATGCGAGGTATCTCCCGGTTCCTTTCCTGTCATTGTGGATTGAAGGCTGTGTGGAGAAAGCCAGAGATTACAATGCGGGGGGAGCGATATACAACACCCAATACATGCAAATAGTTGGTCTCGGTACTATTACTGATTCTTTAGCATCGCTTAAGTGGAATATATTTGAAAACCAGGTTTTCAATTTCGATTGTGTCCTCAGAGCTTTAAACGCTGATTTTGAGGGACATGAGTATATGAGACAAATTTTTCTGAATAAGACGCCCAAGTATGGTAACGATGATGACTATGCCGATAATATTGCCCGGGGTCTCGTTGATAATATTGTGGAAATGGTTGAAAACCATGCTCCTTCCCCGGTCAGGAATGCGTCACGCAGATGTTACTTTTTGCCCACAACTGTTCATGTATATTTTGGAAATATGACCGGTGCTACACCAGATGGAAGGAAAGCCGGTATGGCTGTTTCAGAGGGAATTTCACCTGTTCAGGGTGCAGATAAAAAAGGCATAGCTGCGGTTTTCCGGTCGGTTGCAAAATGTGACTGGGCTAAAACAGGTGGAGCGCTGTTGAACCAGAGAATAACTCCAGATCTGGTGCGGGACAGAGATAACCTGATAAAGCTCGGAAAATTGATGAGAATTTTCTTCAGAATGGGTGGGCATCACGTGCAGTTCAACGTTGTCTCCACAGAGCTTTTAAAAGAAGCACAAAAACGCCCTCAAGATTTCGAGGATTTGATGGTAAGAGTGGCCGGATATAGCGATTACTTTGTTAACCTGCCTAAGGGCCTGCAGGAGGAAATTATCATTAGAACTGAACAAGGAAAATTATAGCGTGCAAGGACTTGTTTTCAACATACAGCGGTTTTCCATCCATGATGGACCAGGAATAAGGACGACTGTTTTTTTAAAAGGTTGTCCACTATCTTGCTGGTGGTGCCACAATCCGGAAGGGATATCTACATCTCCGGAGCTTATGTATAGCAGATACAAGTGCATTGGCTGTAAATCCTGTATAGCATCCTGTCCTAATCATGCTTTAACATTCAATGATAAACTCCACCTGAAAAGAGAGCTCTGCGCTATGTCTGCTCTTTGCGTAAAAAATTGTCCCACTACTGCTCTTAAGATTGTCGGTGAATGGATGAGCGTGGAAGACGTTATCCGGGAGCTACAAAAAGATATTCTTTATTTTGATCAATCTGAAGGAGGGGTTACTTTTTCGGGGGGAGAGCCGCTGTTACAGATCGAATTTCTCGCTGAGTTACTACCCTTGCTTAAATTACGTGGCATCCACGTAGCTATTGATACCTCAGGCTATGTGGCGAGAGATGATTTAGAAAGGATTTTTCCCTACGTTGATCTCTTTCTATATGATCTGAAAGTGCTCGATGAGCATAAACACCTGCTACACACCGGAGTTAAAAACGATATAATAAAAGACAACTTGCGATTTCTAGTGGAATCAAAGCAAAAAGTGATAATACGTATACCATTGCTGCCCGGGGTTAATGATTCTATCGAAGATGTGCATGAGTTAATAGAATTTGTTACAGACCTTGATCCTGAGCTGGAGATAAACCTTCTGCCCTTTCATGATGTTTCAGAAAAATACGATGCGCTCTGGAAAACAACTGTAGTAAGGCAGGGGGGAAAGATTTCCAACGGAAGATTGCAAGCAATACAGATAGAGTTTGAGACTCACGGTCTGCAGGCCAGAATAGGAGGGTAAATTGAAGGATGGTAGGTGATGGCTGTGCTGAGAGAAATATCGAGAGTCTGTTATTTTCATCATCAACTGATTATCTGTAAGATATAACTTTTGCAGAATAAGAGTAGAAAAGAAGTTAGAGACAGAATCAGTAGCTTCAGAATAAATGTCTCTGGAAAATCAGAACTTGCATTTCCCTGATTAAAGTAAGAAGCATCCCTCAGTATAAAGGGAAATATCCCCCCTTATGAACCCTTTTTTTCTGTCACCCCAGCGACTTTCGAGCCGGGGTGTATTTGGCAATATGAATTTGCAGCATTCCGGAAGTTAATTTTTGCAGCACCCTTAATTCCAGAATTAACAATTCATAGTAGAATGGGGCAAAGGGTAACTTGGTCCGGAAAAGACCGCTAAATAACTGTGGTGAATTAAACGGTCAATGGTCATTCCTGAACGCCTCTATCATCCCCTTATCTCTCATTCCTGAGCGGTTCTACGAGGAATCTAAATAATGGGAGGAGATGCTCCTATGG
>NZ_JAAYFP010000047.1:0-2920 GCF_012728195.1 Candidatus Sordicultor fermentans | reverse complement strand
GAAGGAAAGGTCATGCATAAGCGAAAAGCGCCTGCTTCCAGATAGATCACAAGCGGATGGCTCAAGTTCGGGGGCTAGAGGGGTGGGTAGATTGGCATTCACTTTTTAGCCCTGCCTTATACAGGAGTTGGTAATTTCAAGCCCGTTGGTTGAGGGTGAAGTTTTGAGGAGGTGAAAAATACGATTACCATAGAAGAGCTGGCCAAGGATTTGCGAATGAAGCCAGATGAGTTAATGAAAGAGAGTCTGGAGACATTCTTGAAACATAAACTGAGAGTTATTGAGTCCGAGTTATTCCTTTTAGCTAAGCGATATGGTGTGCGAGATGTCCAAGAGTTTGACAAGATGATCCAGGAGGGAAAATTTCACGAAGAAGATGCTTTTGAGGATTACTTCACGTTTGATAACCTTGAAGCAGAAAGAGACCTGATTCTCGAGTATCTGGATAAACTGTGATGGTCCTTCTGGATAATTTGGCAAGAATCGCCGAAATTGAGTTCTCCGATATTGTCGATGCTACAGAAATAATGGAAACCAAGCTGCGCATAATGCTCACCGAAGATGGCTTTGTGGATGTTTGGCTGTCTAAGAAGCTTGCCAACCGGTTTGGCTCCCACTGGGAGCACAAGGTTACCGACCTTTCTTATCGTTACGATAACTTTCCTGATACCAAATGGAGTAATGTTTCTACTTTTCCCTATCATTTTCATGATGGCTCTCAAGATAATGTGGTCGATTCTTCTCGATTCGCCAGAGATATCGTAGAAGGCTTTAGAGATTTTATGAACTGGGTGAGAGTTATGCTGAGGGAGGAAAAGAAATAAGAAAATGGAGCCCTCACCTTAGCTCTCTCCCCGTAAGCTCTCTGAACCGTCATCGCGAGCCTCGCTGCACCAACGGTGTAACCCCCAGGGTCAATCGCGAGGGCTGAGGAAGGAGAACCTTCCTCAGTTAGTATTTTTTCATGTATTTTTTGTCTTTTTTCGGGGGGTTCATAAGGGGGGCGAAGCCCCCTTTATTTCTTCTTTATAATTTAATTTGTGGAATAAATGGTATTATACCTTTGATATGAAACCTGGAGAAGAAACTGTGCTGATTGTAACAAAACAAAAAGATGGAAAATACTTGAAGAGCTATGAAAAAAGTTGAAATTATTCCTATTGCTCAGCGAAAAGCGGAAAGAAGAGGAATTCAAAAAGAAGAGATAGAGGACGCAATCGTAAATCCTATGCAAGTGGTGGATGGCTACGGCGGTAGAAAAGTTGCCCATAAAAAGTTTTTCAGGGATAACAAGGAGTATCTCTTGAGGGTTATTTATGAGGAAACAGAAGAGAAGTATACGGTTGTTACTGCCTATATTACCTCGCAAATAAGTCGTTATTGGAAAGGAGAGCCTGAATGAAGATAGAATATGACCCCAAGCATGACATTTTAAACATTGAGTTTATAGCTGAGGAAGATATTGCTGAATCTATTGAGCTGGATGGGGTAATCATTGATTATTCAAAGGATGGAAAGATTGTGGCCATTGAAATACTCGATGCAGGAGCAAGGACAACAGAGAATCCATTTGACCTGATTAGCTTATCGATAGTTAAAGAGGAAGTGACAGCTTAAAGTTTATCTTCTAAATTGCCATCACAGGTTGTTCTGTCGTCATGCCTGAAATTTAGCCGGGAATATAAAGGTTTTTACCGAAGGGAGGTTTTTCTCCCCTATTGCTCACCCTCACCCTAACCCTCTTCCCGGAAGGGTGAGGGAAAGAAGATGTAGAGGTCTCCCGAAGAGGGTGAGGGGAAAAAGGAGTAATCTCCAAGGGTCGCTATTCCTCCTCAGGATACCACCCAAGGTGTCATTGTGAGCCTCGCTTTATCGTTTGGCGTGGCAATCTCGAGTTTTTAACCCAATGTAACTGCCTTTTAAGGCTCAATGAGAAGCACGGAGGTTTTTCCCTTCCGGGTTATTTTTGCCCTCTTTTTTGGCTTTTTTGCTTTTCGGGGTTGTAAAAGGGCGGTGCTCCCTTATTGCCATTGCTACTTTTCAAAAAAATATTTTCACTTATAATATAAGAAGAGAATTTTAAACAAAAGTAGAATGCTAAAAAGGGGAAATAAAGAAACAGGAGGTGCTCGGTGGCCACACAATATGTCTTAAGTGAGTATATAGAACAAGCAATGGCGCAAGCTATCTACGATAAGCTTGAAGATGGTAATTTTGTCGGTCGAATTCCCTCTTGTAAAGGAGTTGTGGCATTTGGGGCCACACTGCGAGAATGTGAAGAATCTTTGCGTTCTACGCTTGAAGATTGGATTCTGGTAGGATTGAAATTAAAGCACCCTTTGCCAGTAATTGGAGATATTGATTTAAACCAGGAGCCAGTTTGTGAGCCGATGGACACCCTGTAAAAGGAGCGATTTTATCCGACGGTTGCGTCAGCTGGGATTTGAAGGTCCTCTTTCCGGAGCTAAACATCAATTTATGCTCTATGAAAAACACCGCCTGGCAATTCCCTCCTACTTTGAATATTCTGTACCTCAACTTCGAATAATGATTAAGGAAGTGGAGAAAATCATAGGTCGGAAAATTACCGCTGATGAATGGAACCAGCTATAATGACACCAAAGGAGCTTCTGGTAATAAAAAGGGGATGACTTGCTTTTGGGGGTTCGTAAGGGGGTAAGCCCCCTTATAGTCGATTCACCCTCACCCTTTCCCTCTCCCCGCAAGCTCTCTAAACCGTCCCTCTCACTCCGAGGGTTTCTCTTTTTGTCATGTCTGAAATTTAGCGAGGCATCTACCTCCCTCGTCATTCCCGAAATCTTTTATCGGGAATCCACGCTTTTGCTTTTGCTTTTGATTTTTGTCTTTATGCTTTCATCTTTTCAGGGGGTTATGAGGGGGCAGCGCCCCCTTATAGTAT
>NZ_JAAYFP010000046.1:0-2394 GCF_012728195.1 Candidatus Sordicultor fermentans | reverse complement strand
TTTCTGGGGGAAAATATCACAGGCGGTGCAAGAAATGGTCCATCTCTCAGGAGAAGAAGCTCCTCATCCTTTTCTTTCTTCTCTCTATGAGGAGCGCTACCAGACTTTCCTGGCTGAGTGCAAAAAGCGGGGCTATGTCTAAAAAAGGGCTATTTCTCCCTTTTTATCAAGATCCAGAAGATTAAAGATATAAAAGGCAAAAACCACTGAGAAAAAAACCTTCATCAGCACTTGCAATTGATACCGGGGACTATGAGCAATGGTGCCACAGAGAAAATGAGGAGGGAGAGACATTACCATGGATTTTGCGTCTCAATATAAATTTTATGGAAAATCCATTCACTTTCACAAGAAAAAAGGATTTAACCCGAAGTTCAACCCGATATTGGCAAACAAGTCCTTGTTGAGGGATTTTAAATAAAAAGTCTACCCTACATCAGGGATTTCTACATTTTTAATTTGGAAAGCTTTAAATATCTCTTTATGTTCCTCCTGCATAGTAGTCAGAGAATACTTCTTTTGACCATCAGGTAAATGGATCTCAATCAAAGCAATTTGGCTTAGTTCTCTTAAAATTTTAGGAGCAGATTTATTAAGTTTCTTCTGATGAGCAATATGCTCAATTACCTTAGTAATAAAGTAGGCCAGAACACATAAGTATACATGCCCTTCCACCCGGACTGGTTTGTAGTGATTAATAGGTCTGATATCTAATTCATTTTTGATCACCTTGAAAGCTCTCTCTACCTGGCTTAAGTTTTTGTAAACCTGGATCAGTTTCTCATCCTCATAACTTTGCTCATTAGAGCAAATCATAAAAGTACCATCTAATTTTTCATCTTCCTCAATCTGGGCAGTTTTGAGCTGATATTGAATCTCAAATCCCAGAGGGTTTTTAGAACTATTCACTGTTACTACTCGGAAATACTTCCGGGCAAAATTCTCCTTGAGGATCATCCCCACTCTTTTCATAGCTTCATCTCTACTGGTAATAGTTTTGTTCTTTCCTAAACTGTTATTCAACCTCTCCAGTTGTTCCTGGATACTTTGTAAACAAAACTGACGATACTCTCTATCTTCTTCTCTCTTTTGGGTATTGAGACATAGAAGAAGCCTTTGGTTCTCTCCTCCGGGGATGAACTGAGCATAGAGGTCAGTGGTAATTTTTCTCATAGATTTAAGGTTAATATCTCTATCTTTTAAGTATTTCTTACTCTGGATACGAGGAAGAGCCATAACATATTTATGTCCCAGCTCTTCAATGGTGGCCACATTATTAGCAGTTAACATTCCCCGATCTCCTACCAAGACGATCTCTTGGAAGGGAAACTCTTCTTGGAGTTCAGATATCATTTCTGTAACAGTAGTTTTATCTACTCGATTTCCAGGATAAACTTTACACTTGAGAGGAAAACCAGAGGCAGTGGTAACCAGCCCTATAACTATCTGTTTTCTATCTTTACGTTTATCTCGGGAATAGCCATATTCTGCTATGATACATTTACGACCTTCAAAATAACTGCTGGTTAAGTCATAATATAGCTCTTTACTATCTTCCTTAAACTGTTCAATAGCCATATGATATAAATATTCTTCTACGTGCTTTAAGTTAGCTTGTAGTACTTCTAAGCTCCGGTATAAACTCTGGAGATCCAGTTCTCCAGGAGCTAAAAAATGTTTAAGAGGGGTTAGTGGTAACCATTCTAAGAGAGCTAATTTACTATCTGGTTGCAGTAGTCTTTGGAAGAGCATAGCTTTTATCCCCTTCAAGGCAGTAGAAACTGTTATATGAGGATCAGGGGAAACAAAGTTATATTGGAAGTAATCAAACATCCCCAATTGCTTTAGACAATACTCAATTAAGAAGAAGTTCCCATAAGGAACAGCAGAAAGATATTTCACTTTATTTAAGTTGGTAAAAGAATCAAAATCTGGGGAAAAAGTAATCTTAAGTCTTCTGGCTGTCTCTGGGTCTACCCTACCAAAATAGGCTATTCTTCGGTGCTTTACTTTCCCATCTTCTCGATAAGACTCTACTAATTCAGCATAATAATAAGTTTTGTTACCTTTCTTCCGGGGGGTTACTTTAACAAACATTGACTTCCCTCCTCTTTAGTCTATACTACTATATTAAACCATAGTAGCATATAAATCAACTATTATATAAAATAATTATAGAGGAAAGTCTATACTACTTATTGGAGAGAAATCAGCTAAAATAGGACATTATAGCTATTTTAGGTTGAACTTCGGTTTAAATGATTGCGAAAGGTAGATTTGTACACAGATTCTTCTTTTCCGAAGATTAGGAAAAAATCCCTTTTTAGGGTAAAATAGTGGAAGGAAGAAATTAGCTGAGGGGCGGAAGCGGATTTCTCTTTCTATGTATGAACT
>NZ_JAAYFP010000045.1:0-3660 GCF_012728195.1 Candidatus Sordicultor fermentans | reverse complement strand
CGGAGGTGAGGGGGAGACTTTAGAAAGGAGCAAAGTTATGGATCGTTATGAGATACAGATATGGCGAACTCTCAAAAAGGGTCCTTGTAGTTTCTGGAGGTTATTAGATGAGCAAGATGAGCATATAAAGGGTTTTGTGGAACGGCTCAAAACCATGATGGAGAAGGGCTGGGTGGTTTATGAGGGAGGACAATTTTCCCTCTCTCTGCAGGGAGAAAAGCTTGCCGCTTCTATCTCCCCGGCGCAGGAGGTGAGATGCCCTCACTGTCGAGGGGGGTACAATTTTCACGCCTTTCCCGAAGCCTGGGAGCTTTATTCTAAACTGGTAGAAAGCAGGCCTCTTCCCGACCCCCGTTTCGACCAGGGGTTTATGACTCAGGAAGATATTTTTGCCCGGGTGGCGTTTATGTATGAGCGAGGAGACATAGAAGGACAGGAGATTCTTCTTCTGGGGGATGACGACCTTTTCAGTTTGGCTTTGTTGGCCACCGGATTTCCCCGGTCGGTAACTGTTTTAGAAGTGGATAGCCGCCTGGTAGATTTTATTGAAAAAAGAGGCAAAGAAAATAATTTTAATCTGGAAGTTTATCACTATAATGCCGTTGATCCCTATCCTCTAGAAGACCATGCCTTTTCTGTTTTTGTCACTGACCCGGTAGAAAGCGAAAAAGGTTTAAAAGTTACTCTTTCCCGGGGGGCTCAAGCTCTTCGCTCAGAAGGAGCTTTATATTTTGGTTTGACTACTATTGAATCTTCCTGGCAGAAATGGTATAACATAGAAAAGATGCTTCTGGAGATGAACTTTGTGGTAACGGATATCTTGCGTCGTTTTAGTTCTTATCCTGATACCGATAACCAGTTTGATGAAAGTTATTATGACCAGACCAGAATGAGAAAGCTTTTAGAGGTGGAATTGCCGCTACCTGCCGATGCGGACTGGTTTCGTTCTCATTTTTTGCGTTGTGAGGCGGTGGGAAAGCCTCACCCCTTAATTCGAGACGGGGTAGATTTTGATGCCAGTTTTTACTTAGATGATGAGACTCTGGCTACCCCGGGCTGGGAAATTTAAAAAATTTTTTAAAAATTTCTTTTTTTGTTGTAGTCAAAAGCAATAATTTGTCGTATAGTATATATAGGATAAAAAAAGGCTATCCTGTCTCTTACTCCTGGGTAAGGAGAAAGGAGGTGAAAAAGGATTCTTGGTGACCCGGTGAGAAGAGATGTAAGGTGGCAGCTGGAAGTCTGAGAAAAGGAGAGAGAAGAGAGGAAACAGGGATACTCTCGGTGATTCTCCTTGGAAGACGGAAGGCTGAATAAAACAAACTACCAAGGAGGTTTCAAACATGAAAACCATGAAGAAGATCGTATTAGCAGTAGTTCTAGTGCTGGCTCTTGCTCTTCCTGTTCTGGCCAATCCGTTTGTGGATGTGCCACTGAACCACTGGGCTTATGATGCAGTGCAGAGCTTAGCGGCTAAGGGCATTATTATTGGTTACCCTGATGGTACTTTTGGCGGTAACCGAGCTATGACTCGTTACGAGTTTGCCATGGCTGCTGCTCGAGGTTTGGCTTATATGGAGCAGAGAATAGACGAAGCCGGATTTGCTACTCAAGAAGACGTAGCTATGCTGGAGAAGCTGGTGCAGGAATTTGCCGATGAACTGAGATTACTAGGAGTAACTGTAGATGACTTAAAGAGAGCTCTGGGTGAGCAGAGTGAGGCCATTAGAGCTCTGGAAGCTCGAGTCGATGTGTTAGAGAAATACCACGAACCTGTTCTGGTCACTGGAGAGTTCAATGTAAGTTACGAAGCTTTTTCTCCTACTGCCGCTGACAAAACCGATGTTAGTTTTGAAGATGAGACCACTCTCCATATCGCTGCTGACATTAACGAAAACACCATTGCTGGAGTAGATTTGATCATCAAAAACACTTTAGCTGGCTCTGATCCTGAGGTTACGGCAGACAATTTTTACATCGAGTATGTAGATGAAGAGTGGTTCGTAAGAGCAGGAGACATAAACCTTTACAAGGACGACATAAGCGGGAACGTGGGTTTGGTGCTGGGTGATTATCAGCCTGATGACCCCGATGATGATGACGACTATGATCTGGACTTTGAAGGTGTGTATGTGACCTATGCTGAGGAAGATAGCGACACCATATTCAGACTATTGGCTGCACCCAACGATTTCTACTCTGTGCGTGCTGAGTGGGAAGAGGTAAGCGTTGCTGCTACCTGGTTCCCGGGAGTAGGCAGCACTTTCTACAACGTAGGTGGTGACCTGGTCATCAGCGCCGGAGCTCAGACCGATTTTGATGAGTCCGATGTTCTCCTCACCGTAGAAGGTGGTTACGGAGTGCTGCAGGGTGGTTATGGAGTAGCAGGAGAGCTAGCTTTGGAAGCTTCTGATGATGTAACTGTTACTTTAGAGGGACACTACATCACCGATAACTTTACCCCTGCTGTTCTTGAGACCAGCTCGTTCGATGCTGACAGAATGGGTGGCGCAGTGAGTGCTACTTTTGACCTCAGCGATGAAGACGATGATGATAAGTGGACTTTAGAAATAGGTTATGAGTATGATCAAACCATTAGCACTAACACTACTGGAGTAGCTACTATAGTAACCAACGAGGTAACTGGCACAATAGTTTATGTCCCCGCTGATGCTGTAGCGGATGAGCAGGCTCTCATTGATCTAGCTTACTATCTGGGAGATGCTGACCACGTTGCTGGCGGCTTTGCTGTTTTCGCTGGATATGATAATTATCCGCTGAATGACGAAGATGATGAAGATGAGTCTTATGTCAGTGCTAACGTCCAGTACGTAAGCGACGCTGCTCGAATCACTGGTGTAGGAATATTGAGCTACAAGTGGGTGGAAGATGATATTGCTGCCACTCTCAAAGGTCGCTACGACAGCAAGGGTGCTGAGGTTTGGAGTGTTCTGGCTGAAGTAGAGTGGGCTATGGCTGAAAATACTGCTCTTACTTTGGGCTATGAACTCAACACCTGGGATGGAGACGAAACTGGTGGTATAGATGACGGCAGAGGTATCATCGACACTGCCGGAACCATCACTGCCGAGCTCAATGTAACTTTCTAATTACCGATTAAAAAAACCGGGGAGGATTTCCTCCCCGGTTTTTTAGTTTGTACCCCGGATAAAAACCTCTCTCCTCATAAAGTCTTCTTATTTCCTTTTATCTCTTTTCGGCGACTATGTATATCCTCGTCTTTACGTATGCCCTAAGTGTGTTTGGTAAATGGGAATAATGTTACATCGAACTGGAGCTCGGCAAATGGAATGGGATATTTTGTGCCGAGAAAACATTTTTCTTTACCCGGCAATCTTTGTTTTTTTATGTTTTTGCTTTTTTCTTCTTCTTTTTGGAACCATAGGGATGTCGCCTCCTATTATTTAGATTCCTGATAGAACCATTCAGGAATGACGACCTCCCTCCCTCGTCATTCCTGAAATCTTTAATCGGGAATCCAAATACTTTTAAAAACCATGGACCCCGGCTTAAAGATTGCCGGGGTGACGAACGAAGGGTGATAAATACATTCAGGGGCAGGCTAAAGACGGCTTAAAAATTGCCGGGGTGACGAGGAGGAGGGAATCCAAAGGCTTTTGCCCTTAAATAATTTAGATT
>NZ_JAAYFP010000044.1:0-29008 GCF_012728195.1 Candidatus Sordicultor fermentans | reverse complement strand
TTCTTTCTCCTGAACTAAGAGGCGAAGAATATCCTCCGCCTCTTTTCCCTGATTTTCCAGAAAAATTATTTTCTCTTCCAGAGATGTGGTTTCTCTTTCTAAAAGAGAACGTACATCTTCTATCTGTTGAGATTGCTGAGTTTGCACTGATTCTAATTTTTCCATTGCTCCCTGAAGATCCTGAAACAAATTCTCCAGGGCATCAATTCTTTTCTCCAGCTCCCGGATGGAGCTATCAATTTCTGCACTTTGCTCATTAATCCGGTCTAAAAGCATAGTGAAACGCTGATCGATGTTCAGCTTATCAATTTCCTTTTTGAGAGAGACCCAGGTCTCCTCCAGGCTCTGCTCCAGAAGATTAGTTCTTTCCTCTATAGCGTTTACTTCGGATTCCACAGTTGCCTTCAATTTTTCTAAATCTTGAAATTGCTGTTCTTGAATAACTTCCAGATAACTTTCCAGATTACTTATTTCTTCTTCTGCTTTTTTAAATCTTTCCTCCCATTGACTGGCTGCACTTTCCCACTCTGCTTGACTGAGGAATTGATTCTGAGCTTCTAACACCAGTTGGTTTATCTTTCCCAGCTCTTTTTTCCAATTCTCCAATTCGCCTTCTATTCTCTGAATAACCTCATCCCGCGGGGCAAACTCTCCTTTCAACTCCTCCATTACAGAGATAAAATTAGCTATACTTTCATCAGTTTTCGCAATAGAGGCTTCAATCTTTCCTAATCTTTCTCCCCAATCCAGTAAATCAACAGGAAGAGATTGAATTTTATCTTGAATTTGAGATAGAGAATCCTCTACTTTCTTTGCTTTTTCTTCCACCCCTCCCATCCTTTTTTCTAAATCAACCAAAGATGTTTTCCATCCTAAAACCTGAAACATTAAAACTACAGAAATAATCAAAGCTACCAGAGCAATTATAAAATTTAGCCAGTTCTTCACTGTTATCACCTCCTAGAAAAATTATAGCATTCTTTTACTCTAAATCTTAATATTTACCAATTTAATAGATACCTATCTCGTTAAATCGGCTCATGGTAAAAAAAATTACCCACTCTCCCCACCGGGGTTTTTAAGGTCCCGGGGTTCAACTATGTTTGCAAGATGCCCCTCAAACCCCAATTTTGCACCTCGAATCCTTTTTTACCCCAATCTTCTCTATCTCTATCCTCATTGCTACCAACTAAAGATTTACGAAGTATGTCAGGAAGGCTGGAAAAAACCATAATTTATGGTTCTTTACGATATAAAAGATTTTTATCTTTAGTCCTGAAATATTCAGGAAAAAGATAGAAATCACCAGAATTTAGAATGGCAAATATAACTTCTATACAGTATTAATCTTCAGCAGTAATTCGAGCGTAAACCACCCGGGCAAAATCTTTTTTAGTATTGCGGTCTACAAACCTCAAAGAGAGCAGAAGTTCGTATTCCTCATCCTCTAAGCTTCTTTTCCTCCACAACCGCTCCAGATCGGGGATACGGAAATGTTCTAAATCTAAGGTAGCCACTAAGTAATCTCGTCCCACGCTGGTCTTAACTCGAGCTTCTAATTTTTCTACCACCGATACATCGCCAGAACGATATAGTTCTACCACTTCGTCTCGAGAATAACCGGGAATATTCTTAAAAACAGTATGAATAACCATATCACCCAATTCTCTTCCCGCTCTCACTTCTTCTCGCACCTCCCACAACAGGGGAGAAAAATGGATTGTATCTTCTGTGATCTGTGGTTTTAGAGAATTAATATCTACACCCAGCTCTTCTATTTTTCTTAACGCTCGCTCCAGAACCACTTGCTTCGGTTCTCCTCTTCTTCCTGATTCTCTGGCTATAATTGGCTCTTCCTGAGGAGTAAAAACCTCTTCTGGAGGTGGAGGAATAACGCTTTCCTTTTTCTCTTCTTTCCTTGTCTCTTCAACTTCTCTTTGTCGAGGAAGGGCATCCCATCCCCTCCTCTTTTCTAACTCTTCGGGGATTCTGTCCTCGAGAATAGGAGAAACTCCCTCCTGTTCTCGAGAAGAAAAAGAAAAATCTCGTTTAGATTTCTGCTCTCTCCAATCTTCATAATCCTCTTCCCGCCACATTCTCCTCTCCCGGGCATTTTCTCGGAGAATAAGAATGATGCTTATCAAAATAGCCACAATCAAAATGGCTAAAATCAAACCTATGATGTCCTGAATCCTCAAAGCTCCCTCCATAGTTACACCTCTATTCTTTCCGATCAAAATAAATACTCTTCCCCTCTGCCGAAAGGGGAATGCCTATTACTACATCATCCTGGGAAATCCCTATTTTCCTTGCCACTGCTCCAATTCGATACATAATACGATTATCCACATTAAAAAGAGAGGCAGTTTTGACTGCTGAGCCCAGAGCGATTCCTAAATCTAAAAGGCGAAAAGCACATTGAGGACCCTTAAAATCAGCCTCTCTTTTTTCCGCTGCCTGAAGTTCAGAACAGCTGCTATAACCACATCCACTACAATTAAGGTTCATCACTGCCGCATCCTTTATCCCTATTAACAAAACCACTGGAGAATCCAAAACGTTCTTCCCATCCCTTATAAATCCTTTTATTCCCTGTTTCTCACCACAGTCAACCATTGCTTCGCCCAATCTTTTTACTTCCTCTCCTTTCACTATTTGAATGTTTATAAAATCCTTACCTCCCGATTTAGGCGCGGTGCGGGCAGAAACAGCCATAAAATTAGCTACCTGTTTCAAAACTTCTTCCAATTTTCATACCTCCTTTATTGTAAAATCAAGTTTCTTAGCCCCAGTTCTCGTGCATAAGCTACTATCTCCCGGTAAGTCCTCTCATCTACACTCCGACTCAATTCCGGAAATAAATCAGCCTTATAACAAGGACGGTATTGCCTCATAAGAGAGATAAAAACATTCTGAGAAACATTCTCAGCCAGGAATCGCAAGTTTTCCCTGGCCTCATCTTCTAAGGAGGGGATGATTAAAATCCTCACTATCAACCCTCGCTTCGCTACCCCTTCCTCCCCCCACTCTACTTCTCCCACCTGACGGAACATCTCTCTTACTGCTTCTCTATTAATCCGGGGGTAATCTTGAGCTTCAGAATATTTATAAGCACTTTCTTCCCGGGCGTATTTCATATCTGGTAAATATATATCTACTAATCCCTCAATTTTCTCCAGAACTTCTTTTTTATCATACCCTCCAGTATTATAAACCACTGGGATGGTAAAACCATTCTCTCGAGCCTTAAGGAGAGAACGAAAAATCTGGGGAATAAAGTGACTGGGGGTAACCAGGTTTATATTATGGCAACCTCGATTCTGCAGGTAAAGCATAATTCGCGTTAACTCTTTTTCGGTAAGCTCCTCTCCTTCTCTTCTCTGGCTTATAGAATAATTCTGGCAATAAACACATCTCATATTACAACCAGAAAAGAAAATAGTACCTGAACCCTGGCTACCACTCAAAAGAAACTCCTCTCCTCGGTGGGGATGAAAGCTGGCTACCTTCGCCAGAGTTCCTCCCCCACAGAAACCTCGCTCTCCCCTCAAACGATTCACTCCGCAATTTCGGGGACATAAGTCACAATCCGCCAATCTATCCCAGAGATGATTAATTATATTTTCTTTATGATAGTTAACCACAAAAGTCATTATAATTGCACCCCTTCAGGGGGTTACCGGGAAAGGTTTTCCTTTCTGACAATATTTATGTTTCTTGCGTTTTTTATCAATTATTGCTTGTTTTTTTATTTTCTCAATCTTTTAGTGTTTTTAATCCCGCACCATCAGACTCTCTCGCAATCCCAGACTTTTCACACAATACAAGCCTCTTTTTTAAATTATATTCAGATCTGTCAGGCAAAAAAAACGAGGCTCACAATGACCAGAGAAAGTAACTAACAGGGGAAGCGTCCTCTTTACAGTTTTGCCGCAATCTTGACCGATATTCAATTTCCAAGGTACACTTGCATTCCTCTAAAGCCTCAATCTCTATAAACTACCACCCCTATTTTCCTGCCATATAACGATAGGGGAGTGTCCCCTATCGTTATATGGAACAATCCACTTTATCTTCAGGTAAATAAGGACTTTTTATAAAAATACCCCGTAAAAAGGAGTCTTCTGATGCATAAAGGTCGTGTTTTTCTCCTGGAGCAAGATATAAGGCACATCCTTTCTCTAAAGCAATCTCCTGTCCTTCAGTCCTTAATAATCCTTTACCTTCCAAAATGAAAAAAGTTTCCTCTACCTGGTTATGGTAGTGAGCCCCTAAATTAGTCCCTGGCTTAAGATAAAACACTCCCCAGTCTATGCGGGGACCTCGGAAAAGATATTTTATTCCCCAATCTCCAAAGCGATAAGCTTTATCCTCTTCTCTAACTAATTCCATAAGTCAAGCCCTCCTCGGATGATAAATTGCTCTCTATTTCTTAAAGAGAGGCTTTTAAAAGAGTATAGATTTCTTCTTCCCCCATAGGACGGGGATTTTCTCGAAGGTTTCTCCCTATCCTTTCCTCCTTTACTATCCCTTGAAGCATGTCTTCTTTTATTCCCAGCTCCCCCAAGCTAGTTCGTAAACCAATCTCCTTCATTAGATTTAAAAAGGCTTCTATAAATTTATCGATCAGGTCTTCCTCTCCTTCTATCTCCACAATACGAGCTATTTTCTCATATCTGTCTTTTAGCACTTCTCGATTAAATTCTACCACCCGGGGGAAAAAAATTCCGCAGGCTTCCCCATGAACCACAGAAAACTCTGGACCAACAATATGAGACAAACCATGAGCTGGACCAGAAGCAGAGTTGGCAAAAGCCATAGCACTTATCATGCTCCCTTTGGCTACCTGTTTGCGATAATTTAGATTCTGTCCTTCTTTCACTGCCTGAGGAAGATACTTCCATAGTAACTCTATCGCTTCTTCAGCCAAAACCTCGCTTACCGGATTTACTTCTTGACTCACATAAGCCTCCAGAGCTTGAACCAATGCATCTATACCGCTTGTCGCAGTGAGATAAGGACTCATAAACCGAGTATACAGCGGGTCGATAATCACTAATTTAGCTAAAAGATAAGGACTGCGGAAGCTTTTTTTAAGCTTCGTGCGGTAATCAGTAAGAACTGCATTGGTGGTCATCTCTGAACCTGTCCCGGCAGTGGTAGGAACAGCTATCCAGGGAATTCCTGGTGAGGAAAGAACTTTCCCCTCAAAATAAGGCAACACAGTATGGGAATTACCACATAATCCAGCAATAGCTTTACCACAATCTTGAGCACTTCCCCCTCCCAGGGAAATCACAAAATCACATCGTTCTCGATAAGCTAAATCTAAACCTCTATCTACTGTTTCTAAAGAAGGCTCAGGTTCTACCTGGTCAAAGATAGAACATTGTACCCCGGCTCCCTCAAGAGACTGAAGAATTTCTTCCAATATCCCGGTTTCTTGCATCGATTTTTTCCCGGTCACAAGAAGTGCTTTTTCTCCCCATCTTTTTACTAATTCTCCAGCTTTTTTGCCTTCTCCCCCGCCAAAATAAATTTCGGGAGGAAGACGAAAAACAAAGTTTTCTTTCATAGTTTCCTCCATACTCCCATTATTCTTCCTATAATTTCTCCATCGTCTGCTGATAGAGATAGATTGCCATCAATTCTTTTAATCTTTCCTCCATCGCTCTTGATGATTAAGGCTAAACCTTCTTCCCTTATTTCCTCCTCTTTTCTAATTAAAAGCCAGTCTCCTTTCAGAATATGCCAATCTTGCCAGTTATTTTTTTCTACTTGCCAGAAGAAAAAATCTCCTTCTCCTAAAAAATTGCGGGGTAAAGAAACAGGACCTCGAGAAAGACTGTTTAAAAAGGGAACATCCACTAAACCATCTTCCCTATCAGGGAAACACAGTTCTATAGTTCGGGCCTTAAAACGATTTCTTCTTATCATTCCTTTCTCTTCCAGTTTCTCGAGATGATAGTGAACGGTGCAAGAAGATAATAAACCTACTCCTTCTCCAATTTCTCTCACCGTAGGAGGATAACCGTTCTTTCTATAATAATCCTGAATAAAAAGCAGGATTTCTTCCTGACGGGGAGAAATTTTCTCTTTTTTTCTCATGGCTATCAGGGTATTATCGGGCAGGTAAGAGTTCTTTTCACTCCGCTCAAGGATTGAATTTCCTTGAGAATCAATTCACCAATTTCCCGGTTATTTTCTACCTCTACTAAAGCAATGAGGTCAAAAGGCCCCATAACTCTATCTACCCGCAAAAACTGAGACAATTGAGTTAACTCCTTTTTGATGGCTTGTGCTTTACCAGTTTGTACCTGAACCAGAATATAAGCTTGAACTGACAAAACCAAAACCCCCTATGCTACACTACATAATATCTCGAGAGGTGAGACGAATCACTTCATCAATGTATTGCTTTAACACAACAGGAATCCCAGGAATATCGATATTTAAAAATCCCCGGGTAATGAGGGATAGAGATTCTTCCCGAGAAAGCCCTCGAGAGCGTAGATAATTTACTGCTTCTTCTTCAATGGGACCCACTGCTGCCTCATGAGACAGTCGACTACGGGGAGCTCCATGCACTTCCAGCTCCGGTATAGAAATAATTTCTGCTCTCTGAGAAAATAGTATTCCTTTGCATTCCAGATGGGCTTGCGCTTCATCATGATAAGAAATCAGCTTTCCTCGAGTATAAACTTTAGAACTATCTGCAGCACATACTCGAGAAATCGAATTGCCTCGACACCCGCCTCCCTTCAAAAGCAAAGAAGAACCAACATCGATGTAGGAATCTCCTTTAGCAAAAACAATACTCTGAAAATTGGCATCGGCGTTTTCTCCCTCCATGATAGCCTGAGGAAAAGTTTGCAAAGAAGAGAGAGGTTTAAGTAAAACGTAGGTATTACTGTAGAAAGAATTATTACCCATCTTTACTACCGTACGAGGGCGAACATGAAAATTCTCTCCCCAGTTATGAACCATGGTAAAAGTGAGACGAGAATTATCTCCCAAGTAAAATTCACTAACTCCAATATGCACGCCGCTTTCGTTACCTCGCACTGAAGCACAACCAGTAATCAAATTAGCTTCTGCCCCTTCTTCTAATATTACCAGATTATGAACACTCTGTATTCGAGACTCCTCAGAGAGGAGAAGACAGGCCTGGAGAGGAACTTCTATTTTTTGATGAGCAAAAACCCGAATAAAATAACCCTCCATAGGACAGATTTCAGAAAAAGCAGTGTATTTATCAGCATCTACAGGCACTAATCCCCACCAGTACTCCAGAAGTTCGGGATACTTCTCCAGAGCCTCACTCACTGCCATAATTTCCAATTTACCCTGAAAGGCATCCTGTATTTTCTGATAAACTGCCGAGCGGTCTACCTGAAGATAAGTTGCTGAGCTTTTGTTTTCTTCTAACTCCACTCCCGCATAAAGGGCTGCTTCCCGAAGAGAAGCAGAAATGCTTTCCACGCTATCTACTTCTTCCTGAGAAGAACAGAGATAAAACTCATTAAGGTCTACATCGGGACCTAAAGGTGCTTTTTTATTTAAAGCTTTCTCTGCCCTTTCTTTTATTTCCCTCAAGTAATCTTCTTTTACTTTCATCGTTCACACCTCAAGCATTCCTGATAACCTTTCTCTCTAATATCAACAAAAAGGTCTCGAGGATTACCACGGCATACAATTCGTCCCTCCATAAGGACGTGTCCCACATCAGCATTCAAATATTCTAAAATATATCCAGTGTGGGTAATTATCAGGCCCGACCTCTTTTTCGTCTTTACTTGCTCTCTCTCCAAAAGCTCACTTAAAGCTTTTCCAATCAAAGCAATGTTATCGAGGTCTACCCCTGATTCTGGCTCATCTATGAGAGAAAGAAGAGGACGCTGCAAAAAAAGCTGAAAGAGCTCCGCCCTTTTAGCTTCCCCTCCCGAAAAACCCAAACCAATGCTGCGCTCCAGAAGATAGGTACAGTTAAGTTTTTCCGCTACTTCTTCTATAAGAGAAGAACCCCCATTAACTATTATCTCCCCTAAGGTCCTAAGCTTAACCCCGGGAATGACAGGCATTTTTTGAAAAGCCATACCTATCCCCATCTTAGCCCTCTCTTCCACGGTTAAAGGGAGAATGCTTTCCCCTTGAAAAAGTATATCTCCTCTCGTTACCTCATATCCAGGCATCCCCATAATAGCCATTAAAAGAGTAGTTTTACCCGCTCCGTTAGGACCGAGCAAAATGTGGACCTCGCCCGGTCCAATCTCCAGATTTACATCCTGGAGGACTTCTTCTCCTCCTACTCTAACTCCTAACTCCTTAATTTCTAACATATCATCACCTTCGCTATAATTATAACACTTTATTACTCCAGGCTAAATCATCACCACCTGTGCTCTTTCAAAGCCATTAAAATTGGTAGCTGAAGCCCAGGAATAAGCTCCAATATCAGGAACTACAATCAGATCTTCCAGCTCTAAGGGAGGTAGTAAAACATTCTCTGCCACCACATCTAAAGAATCACAAGTAGGACCGGCCAGAACAGCTGGCAACTCTTCCTTTGATTCTCGCAAAGGTAAGAAACGAAAAGTGGCTTTATCAAAAGGAATGGCAGAAAAAGTTCCGTATATTCCATCATCCAGATAGTACCACGTAATCCCGGAGCGTACCGCTTTTCCAATTACCTTGGTTATCAGAAAAGCTGCACTACCCACTATTACTCTCCCCGGTTCAGCTATAACTCGATAACCATCTTTCAAAAACTCTTGAAGATGGGGATTAATGGCCTTGCTAAATGCTTCCAGGCTTCCTTCTCCTTCTTCCTCATAGAGGCTAAGAGGAAAACCTCCCCCTATATCTATGACAGAAATAGAGATTTCTCCCGAAACTTTTTCTACAATTTCCCTGACTTTTTGCAGAGAATAAAGATAATTATTAACATTTGAGCAGGGAGAACCCACATGGAAACTTATACCTGCTGGCTTAAGTCCCATATTTTTTGCTTGAAGGAGTAGCTCTGGAGCCATATCCGGCTCGGCACCAAATTTGTAGGAAAGATTGGCTCGAGACCCGTTAGAAGGAGTTTTTATCCTGACCAATAACTGGGATTCAGGATAAACCATGGCAATTTTTTTCAGTTCTTCCTCATTATCGTATGTCATAAGGTTTACCCCTATTTGCCGAGCATAGCGCAGACCCTTTTTCCTTTTGATGGTATTAGCAAAAATCATTCTCTCCGGGGGAACTCCTTGGCTTGAAACCAGCTCTATTTCCTGGAAGGAAGCCACATCAAAAGAAGACCCTATCTCTTTCAAGGTTCTGATTATGAAAGGATGAGGATTAGCTTTTACAGCATAGAAAATTTCTATGCCCGGAAAAAATTCTTGAAAAGCACGGTAATTCTGCAACAATTTTTCCTCGCTGACTACAAAAAGAGGAGTATCAAACTGCTTCACCAGAGAAATAATTTCTTCTTCGCTAACTGGTATAGCTCTCTCCCAAACTTGATTAGTTCTGTCCATTAACAGGCGTCACCCACCATGATTTATATGTCACGCTTACTTTTTTACTTTTCAGCGTCCGTGTGCAGTATAATAGCTCAAAGCAGTTTTTGCAAGAATCAAACTTTATTTTTGTGGCTATTTTATGATAGCGTTATAGCTACGGGGGAAAAGCCTTTGTAGCTCTCCTAAACACAAAATTATGCAGATGAGAGCAAGAGGTCAATTCCCTTAGAGAATATATTTTCTATAGCGAGGGTACAGAGAACGATGTAAAAATATAATAAAGGAAGTAGCATGATGCAGAAGTTGCTGGTATCAGTTCTCCCGAATTGTGAAAGAAAATTCAGGAGAGTTAAGGGATATGCTTTGATTCCAGAAATGCTCAAGAAATATCGAGGCAGAAGAAAATATAGAAACTGCTGTGTTAGGGATATAGAGTTTTATAAGAGCTGCCAAAATATTTTTAACTGAAAACTTGACAGGCTCTAAACTTATAATTCCTGACAGTCATGTTTTGTATTTCCACTCTTTGCACTCTGGAGATATACTGTTAAAGTATTATTGCAAGATATTGAAGCCTTATATCGTTTATCAATATTTTAGGAAGGAGAAGAAGGGCATGGATTTGAGAGTTTTATCTCGAGAGGACATTTTCTCACCCCGGCCAGAATGGCGTTTTGAACCAGAAGCTCCCGATTATTTTGCCATGTATTCAAGTCTTTGGGGAGGAATTGTTAAAGACCCGGCTTTAATGCTTATTCCCTTAGATGACCACATGGTCCACCGGGGAGATGGAATATTTGAAGCTTTCAAGTGTGTTAAGGGACATATTTATAATTTTGACGCTCACTTATCCCGATTAGAAAATTCTGCCCGGTTAATTTCTCTAAACTTGCCTTTCGATCTGGAAACTATTAAAGAAATCACTTTAAAAACGGTAGCTATTGCAGAAGTGAAAGATTGCAGAATACGCATCTATGTTTCCCGGGGTCTGGGAAATGCATTTAGTTGTAGCCCGGTAGATTGTAGAAGCCAGCTCTATATTGTGGTATTAAAAGAAAGCGTTCCTCCACCTTATTATTATACCGACGGAGCATCGGCAATAACGAGTTGCATACCTACCAAAGCCTCCTTTTTTGCTCAAGTGAAGTCTTGCAATTATCTCCCCAATGCCTTAGCTCACTTAGAAGCTCATGAAAAGGGAGCAGATTTTGCGATTATGCTCGACCAGCAAGGCTACTTAGCAGAAGGACCGACTCAAAGTATAGCCATAGTGGACCATCAAAAAATATTTAAATACCCCAGACTGGATAATACCCTGAAAGGTACTACTTTACTCCGGGCAGTGGCACTCGCTGAAGAGCTGGTTGAGGCTGGAGAATTAAAATCAATTTCCAGCAGCGATATCTCCAGGGAAGAAGCCTACAATAGCCTGGAGATGTTCGCTTTTACTGTGGGAATTGCTGTAGTGCCAATAGTAAAATATGATGAGAAAGTCATCGGTACTGGAAAACCGGGGCCAGTATTTCGTCGTCTCTTGAAGCTATTTCAAAGAGATTATACAGAAAATAGGGAGCTTTTGACCCACGTTCCTTACGATGAAGTAGCTAATGGTTAGACGATAATTATCACAAAATCCCGGTATTAGCTATGGCTTTCGAACCCTTAGAATGCTACTTTTCGACAGAATTAATAACTAAGATATATTAAAAAAAATAAAACTACTGACACATAAGGCACCGAGAAATCACTTCATAACCATCGGCCTCTTCTATGCTATGAGGTAGTATCAAACAAGGATGGATGGTAATAAATTCAGGAATAGGCTTATTTGCACAAAAACAATCTATCAAATTTGCTATTTCCTGGGCCAGTTGAGAGGGCTTAAAATCCACCACTGCCTCTATCTTTCCCTGAAGCAGAGCAAAAAGCATCTCCGGAGAAGCCTCCAATACCACAAGGGGTGGAGGAGATTCGACCTCAGAAAATTTATCAATCAACTGCCTCCCTGCTTCAGCATTTCCTGCTATTATTAAAGATTTTTCTCTGTTGGAAATCAACTGCTTGAGTGTATCTTTATCATTTTCTCCTATCTCTCTGAAACGGGGATAAAACTCTTCATTTAGCCCCTGCCTCAGGGGTGGAGCAATTTTACCCACTCCCCAGATGGTGAAGTGGTCATCCAGAAAAAGCTTTTCTACTACCTCTCTTCGGAAAACTTCTATTACCTCTTCTACCTCCACCCTTATCTTGCAAGAAGGGAACCCCGAAGGAGGCGCAACTCCTTCCCAGAAAAGAAGCAAAGGTTCTTTATCTTGAGGGATTTGTGACAGAATAGAAGAAAAATATTTTTCCTCACCCAAAAACACTATAAGAAAAGCCTTTTCTGGGGGAAAGCCCAGAGATAGCTCTTCTAAAGAGCAAAGAGGAATTAAACGCACCCGAGAAGGGGAAAGGAGCCTTCTTAAATGAACTTCTAAAAAAGTAGAAAAATAATCGAGAGAAGAAGAAAGAAGCAATACTTGAGGAGCCTCCTGCCCCGGAAGCGGGCTTCCCCCTCCCAGAATTATGAGAATAACTAATAATAAAAAATAACGTTTCAAATTTTTCTTCGGCGAATGAGAAATTGGTTAAGCAGAACACTGCCTATCAAAACTAATCCTAAAGCTCCCAGTTGCCAGATCTGATGAATACCAGCGAGTTGTAAACCATTATTGAGCATAGTTATGATAGCCACACTCAAGAGCACTCCTCCTACTGTTCCTTCTCCTCCTTGAATACTAATACCTCCCAAAACTGCAATAGTAATAGCCTGCAATTCATAACCTGTTCCGATATCCGGTCGAGCACTGGCAATACGAGAAGTAATTACCCAGGCAGCTAAAGCACTCAGTAACCCAGAAAGAGCATAAACAGTAAGCCGTACTCTACTTACATCAATTCCAGAAAAAGTTGCCGCTGTCTCATTGCTTCCCACACCATAAAGTTTTCTTCCCCAGGCTGTGCGGGAAAGCAAAAAGTGGAGAATCAGAAGGACGGGAACAAAAATGAAGAGAACCTGGAAAGGTATTCCCCCTATTCTATGCTGTCCTATGAAGTAAAAAGACTTAGGAAAATTGGAAACTGGCATAGGGTTAGGCCCAAACTGGGGGTCTACAGCAATGATTAGAGCCAGAGAACGATAAATATACATACCAGCTAAGGTAACTATAAGAGGAAGTATCTTGCCCACGCTAACTAATAACCCATTAAATAAACCTGCAGCTAAACCGGTTAACATACCAATCACCACAGCCAGAGAAGGAGACAATCCTACTCTACCAATAAGAACTCCAATAACTATAGCTACCAGACTCATCATTGACCCCACCGAGAGGTCAATCCCTCCCCCACCGGAGAGAATCACCAGAGCTTCTGCCAGTGCCAAAAGGCCCAATTCCACTCCATATTGAGTCATGTTAGTTAGGTTATAGAGGTTTAAAAAACCGGGAACAGTAAAAGACAATAAAATAAATAAGATAACAAAAAGCAAAGACAGGAAAAATACCCGATTGCCAATTATGGTATCCCAGATATCTCTTTTCATCTCGTCTCTCTCCTGGCTCTTATTATGTCAGCTAATACAGAGATAATAATTAGCGCTCCAATCACTAAGCCTTCACTCAACGCCGGTACATTGAGTAGCACCATTCCATTTTTTATAATACCCACCAAAAAAGCTCCCAGTAGACTTCCGATGATAGTTCCCCTTCCTCCCAAGGCACTGGTCCCTCCTAAAACTACCGCTGCAATCACATCCAGTTCAAAGCCCATACCGCTGTTGGTCTGAACAATACCTGTCCGGGCGGCATTGATAAGACCGGCAAATCCTGCTAAAGCTCCAGTTAAAGCATAAACAAAAATAATAGTGCTTTTCAAATTGACTCCTGATACTCGAGCAGCTTCAGGATTATTGCCCACCGCGTAAATATGACGACCCAGGGGTCGATAACTCAAGAAATAGGAAAAAACAATAATGAGGAAAGTAGCAATCCACATAGGAATAGGCACACCTAACCATTTACCCAGACCTATGGTTCGGCAAGCAGGAGGAATACCTGATATCCACCTTCCCCCCAGAGTCTGGAACATCAAAGCCCTGATCAAATTCATCATTCCTAAAGTAGCAATAATAGGAGGAACATCTCCCCAAACTATGATAGCTCCATTCACAAAGCCAATGCCCAATCCCACCAAAACAGCAAGCACCAAAGCTAAAAAGGGAGAATAACCTCCCATAAGAAGATATCCACTAACTACACAGGCCATCCCCAGAGTAGAACCCGCTGAAACATCTATTCCTCCAGTTATTATTACCATAGTCATTCCAATAGCGGTAATGGCCACTCCAGATAGTTGTAACAAGAGGTTAGTAATATTGCTCACCGATAAAAATCTCTCAGTAGTAAAAGAAAAAATAGCGCTAAGAATTAAAATCAAAACTAAAACAGTAAACTCTCTTCTTCTCACTATTCTCTGGAAGTTAATCATGGTTTTCCCTTCCCACTAATCGGATTTACCGGGAAGTACTCTTTCTCCGGTAGCTGCTCTAACAAGGTTGGTAGAACTTATATCTTCTCCTTCAAAAACTCCGGTAATTTTTCCTTCATGCATCACTATTACCCGATCGGCCAACTTTAATACTTCGGGCAACTCAGAAGAAATGATTATCACCACAATACCTCTTTCCACTAACTGAGCAATCATCTGATGAACTTCAGCTTTGGCTGCCACATCTATTCCCCGG
This sequence comes from Candidatus Sordicultor fermentans, assembly GCF_012728195.1. Lineage (NCBI taxonomy): Bacteria > Pseudomonadati > Atribacterota > Atribacteria > Atribacterales > Candidatus Caldatribacteriaceae > Candidatus Sordicultor > Candidatus Sordicultor fermentans. The sequence continues at coordinate 14,713 of NZ_JAAYFP010000044.1, read as the reverse complement.
GTGGGCTCATCGAGAATAAGTATCCGAGGATTAACCCCCAACCATTTAGCAAGAACTACTTTCTGCTGATTACCTCCGCTTAGGCTAAACACTTTAGCTTCTAATCCAGGAGTGCGAATACTAAGCTCTTTTACATATTTTTCTGCTATTTCTCTTTCTTTTCTGGTATTAACTATACCGAGATGATTGGTTATTTGCCTCAAAATAGAAACAGTGATGTTATAGGAAACACTCAAAATAGGAAAAAGACCCTGGCTTTTGCGGTCCTCGGGAAGATAAGCTATCCCTTGCTCCATAGCATGACGAGGAGAATGGACTTTAAATTTTTCTCCTTGGTAATAAATCTCTCCACTATCCGGAGAAATAATACCAAAGATGGCTTGCGCCACGTCAGTTCTTCCTGAACCAACTAACCCGGAAAAAGCTAATATCTCTCCCTGGAAAGCTTCAAAACTTATATCCTCAAATTTCCCTTTTTTAGTAAGGTTTTTAACCACCAGTACCGGTTGCTCGCTTTTCTCCCCTCCATGTTCTATTTCTTCTACCAGATGTTTACCAGCCATCAATTCCACAATCATTTCTCGATTTACTTCAGAGAGAGGATAGTCCCCTACCACTTCCCCATCCCGCATAACAGTAACTCTATCAGCAATCTGAAAAATCTCTTCCAGACGATGACTTATATAAATTATTCCCACTCCCTGCTCTCTTAATGTTTCAATAATTTGGAACAATCTCTCAGCTTCGTGCTCGGTGAGAATAGCAGTAGGTTCATCAAAAATAATTACTTGAGATTCATAGGCCAGAGCTTTGGCAATTAAAACTAATTGCTGCAGGCCGACGCTCAGCTCCCCCATAGGTTGCCTCAAGAAATGAGGAGCAATGTTCAAGGAAGCAAATAATTCTTGAGCCTTTTCTTCTTGCCGTTTCCAGTCAATATTACCCCGAGGCGTTTTTATTTCCCTCCCCAGGAAAATATTCTCTACCACTGAAAGATAGGGATAAATCAGCGGGTCCTGATAAACTGCAGAAATCCCCATCCCCTGGGCCAATCGAGGAGAAGTTATTTCTACTTTTTGGCCTCCGTACCAGATTTCTCCCTCATCAGGAAGCAGAGCTCCAGATATGATTCGAATTAAAGTAGATTTTCCGGCTCCATTTTCTCCCACTAAAGCATGTACTTCTCCTTGCCGGAGAGAAAAATCCACTCTTTTTAAAGCCCTAACTCCTCCAAAAGATTTGGAAATTTCCCGGCACTCCAGAATAGTAGTTTCCATATTTCAACTCCCTATAATAAAAAGGAGAGGGCCAGAGACCCTCTCCAAAGTTGATTCATAAACTATAGGCTAAAAATCAAAGTCATCTACATTACTGGCATCAAAAACCATTGGTGGTCCCAAAATCAGCATCTTGCTCTCTGCTGCATAACGAGGTTTGGTAGAAATTCCGGGAACTTCATATTCTATTCCTTCTTCAAATTGATTACCATCTAAAAGATATTTGGCCGCCCACACGGTTAAGTAACCCAGGTCTACTGGATTCCACAATACAAATGATTTAACTGCACCATTTTTGACATATGGTCTCATCATAGAGGGCACCGATACTCCAGTCGCTACGATTTCTCCAATTTTCCCCGCCTGAGTTACTGCTTCTGCTACCCCGGGAGCCGAAGTGCTGCACTGACCAATAATACCTTTGAGATTAGGAAAAGCATTGATAAGGTCTAAAGCTACATTAATGGCCAGCTGTACATCTTCTTCAGCATAGCGAATGGTAACTAATTCCATATCAGGATATTCAGCTAACCTCTCCAGCTCGTAAAGAATCCAGGTGTTGAGGTTCCAGGCAGTAGGGCCACAAGAAACGATGGCAAATTCCCCTTCATAATCCATCGCCTTAGCTAACTCATCCATAGTGGTGTAGCCAATTTCTTTTTCTATAGCCTGATTCACAAATAAGTCCCTCACCTCTTGAGCCCCGTCAGTGTCACTCGTTAAAACCAGGATACCTTTCTCCTTAGCTTTTTCGAGAACTGGAGTAATAGCTGCAGGGTCATTAGGAGCAACAGCAATAGCATCTACTCCCTGAGTGATGAGATTATCAATAGTTTCAATCTGTTTTGCAACATCGGCAGTTACTGGACCGGTATAGATGAATTCCCCTCCTAAATCTTCTGCCGCTTTTTTCCCTCCTTCTTCCATAGCATTAAAGTAAGGAATACCAACTAACTTAGGCACAAAAGCAATCTTATATTTCTCCTGAGCAAAAACCGGCAGAGCAAAAACTAAAAGAAACACCAGAGCGAGAACAATGGAAAAACGATACTTTTTCATAAAACCTTCCTCCTTTACCATGTATTTGGTTAATATTAATTATAATATACCCTTTAGATAAGTCAATCCGTTTTTTCCTGATATTTACTCAAATTCCATAACAATCGGAAAAACTTCCTATCAATTTAGCAATGAATAAGTATTAATTCTAACCAATCAGGAAACATTTTTGGAAAAAGGTGATTAAAAACACTGGAAACCGGATAAGAGCAATAAGCTTCAGATAACACAAAGCCATCCTCTGTGTATTAGAAAGATAAAAAGAGATTGGAATTTGAAAAGATAAAGAATGCTCTCCTCGTAGCTTTTAAGCAAACTTGGGTTATAAGGTATAATAATTAAAAAAAATCATCCAAGGAGGTCTGACATGCGCAAAAGGAAATTAGGTTGGACTGATCTCGAACTCACTGTGATAGGCTTTGGTTCCTGGGCTTTAGGAGGAGGAGGGTGGAAATCCGGGTGGGGCCCTCAAGACGATGAGGAGTCCATTGCTGCTATCCATAGAGCCTTAGATTTAGGCATAAATTGGATAGATACTGCCGCTGTTTATGGATTAGGACATTCAGAAGAAATTATAGCTAAAGCCTTAAGAGGTATGAGCGAAAAACCCATTATTGCTACTAAATGCGGATTGGTATGGAACGAGAAGGGAGAAGTTTTTGGGTGCTTAAAAAGAGACAGCATTCGCAAAGAAGTAGAAGACAGCCTCAGACGACTGGAAGTGGAAGTGATAGACCTCTATCAAATCCACTGGCCAGATCCCGACCCCGATATTGAAGAGGCCTGGAGCACCATGGCCGATTTAGTAAAAGAAGGGAAAATCCGTTACGCTGGGGTTTCTAATTTTAACGTGGAACAAATGAAAAGAATTGAAAAAATCCATCCCATCGCTTCTCTGCAACCCCCCTACAGCATGATTATGCGAGATATAGAAAAAGAGATTTTGCCTTATTGTGCAGAAAAAAATATGGGAGTAATAGTGTATAGCCCCATGCAAAAGGGATTGCTAACTGGCAAATTTACCCCGGAGCGGGTGAAAAATCTTCCTCCTGATGACCATCGCCGGAGTGACCCCCAATTTAATGAACCCTTGCTCAGTATCAACCTGGAATTAGTAGAGAAATTAAAACCTATTGCTGAAAAACACGGAAGAACCCTGGCTCAACTGGCCATTGCCTGGGTATTACGACGTCCGGAGGTTACTGCTGCTATAGTGGGAACCCGACGTCCTTCTCAGATTGAAGAAACATTTCCCGCTGGAGATTGGGAGTTAGCCGCTGAAGATATAGAAGCCATCGAGAAACTATTACAAGAAAGAGAAGAAAAAATAAAAAATCTTTAACTTCTGCTTGCTATAAAAAGGTGTCTACCGCCTGGTAGACACCTTTTGTGTTTTATACCTCCAAAATACCCCCTTACGATAAGGATAGCAAATAGTTTCTGTCCCCATCACAAGAAATGATGAGCTCTTCTGAACATTGAAAAAATATTTCCAGGAAAAGAGAAAAAATCTGTTATAATTTCAGAACAGCCAAAAAGAAAGGAGCTTTATTTATGCCTTTAGTCTCTACTCAAACTATTCTAAAATTAGCTGAAGAGAAGAACTTTGCTCTTCCTGCTTTCAACGTTCCTATACCTGAGTTTATTTTGTGGGTTTTGGAAGAAGGAGAAGAAATGCGTGCTCCCCTGATTATTCAGGTAGCTCCGGTGGAATATGAAGCCCTGGATATAAGGATGTTTTATGGAACGTTACTTTTTCTATCTCAGAAATTTTCTATACCCTTTTCTCTCCACTTAGACCATGCTCATCACCTAGAAGATATTCTTTTAGCCATACAAAATGGTTTTTCATCGGTAATGATCGACGGTTCCCGTCTACCTTTAGAAGAAAATATTCGTCTGACCAATAAAGTAATAGAAATTGCCCATCCAGTGGAGGTACTAGTAGAAGGAGAATTAGGAAGAGTAGGAGGATTAGAAGGAGATGAAAGCTGGGAAGAGAAAAGCAAAGAAGAGGATTTCTTTACTTCCCCTCAAGAAGCGCAGGAGTTTACTGGTAAAGCACCAGTAGATATGCTGGCTGTGGCAGTAGGAACTCGTCACGGATTATACAAAGGGAGAACGCCCCAGCTCCAATTTGAGCGCATTAAAGAAATCAGAGCGAAAACCAGTTTACCTCTCGTCATTCATGGAGGAAGCGGTACACCTCGAGAGCAACTACGAAAGGCAGCGCAACTGGGAGTGAGAAAGATAAACTTTAGCACCGCCTTGCGAGTGCAATACTTAAGTGCTTTCCAAGAATACTTAGCGAACCATCCCGAAGAGCTCATGGTGGGTAAAATTTTACAGGGGATAGAAGGCAAAGTAAAAGAAGCGATAAGGGAATGTATAATTGCCTCTTGCGCAGAGGGTAAAGTGTAACGTAAGTTACTCTCCGCATTATTTCCAGATTATTTATCAAACGCCTATCTCTCCTCTCTTTTTTTCTAGGAGAGGAGAGTCTTTTTTTTGAGATTTCATTGTTTCCGATATTCCCGAAGTCAGTAATCGGGAATGTAAATAAGTTTAAAAATTGTAGATTCGGCTCAATCAGTTTTCTTCGTTTTTATCCTCAACACACAACAAAACCCGAAAAATTACCGAATCTCCTTCCCCATAATGAGCACTGATTCTCCCGCCCATCCGCGCCACAGCCTCTTTAGCTAAATATAACCCCACTCCTCTTCCATCAGCTCCTCGAGGAGAAAAAGTAGAAGAAGGTTCAAAAAGCCATTTTATGAATTCTCGAGAAGTGTTAGAGGTAGTATTGCTGAGTTCCAGAAATACACCCTCTTCTTCTCTATTCAATTTAATTTCTGCTCTCCCTTTAGGATAATTAAACTTGAGAGCATTGGAAAACAGGTTAGAAAAAAGGATCAAAAAATCAGCTGAAGAAAAAGGAAATAGGGCCTTTACTTTATCCAAAAGAGAAGTATCTACGCTCAAACTGAGATCTAATCTCCGAATATCATCTTCAAAATTATTTATCACTTCTTCTAAGGTTCGCTTTAGTTCTCCAGCAGTAGAAAACTGGTTTTCTTCTTGAAAAATAGAGGTCAACTGGCGAAGGTTATCCAAAGTAGTCTCTATCCTATTTATTTGCTGCTCCATTTTATAGGAGATATCAAGCAAAAATTGGTCCTTTACTTCTTCTTCTAAGATAACAACATTACCTTCAAGAGCAGTAAGAGGAGTGCGTAACTCATGCCAGAGGGCAGTAGAAAGGTAGTTCATTTCCCGGGATTTTCTTTCTTTTTCTCCTATATCTTCAAGAAAAACTACCTTATCATTTTCTCCTCCCCAAATCCGGAGGTGAAGTTTCAAACTTCCTACCTCTATTACTTGTAAACTCTCTTCTTTTCTCAACCATGTTCCCAGAAGGGGTATTTCCCAGAGAAACGCCTCTCCTTTTTCTTTCCCACCAATGAATTTACCAAAAGAAGAGTTAAACATCACTTTTTCCTTTTGACCATCATAAAAAGCCATCGCCAGAGATAGAGAATCCATAGCTTGTAGAATATTTTCTTTCAGGGATAGAACCTGTTCAGCATTTTCTCGTTCTAGAAGCATATAATGGGTTTTGGACTGCTGATTGCTAATTGACTTTCGATAAAAGTAAATTCCCAATAGAAAAAAAACTATAAGAATTATAAACAGAAAAATATTAAGTAGATTCAAATTTATAACCCACTCCTCGTACCGTCACAATTTTATTCCCACTACTACCCAGTTTTTTCCGCAAATTAGCGATATAAACATCTACTACTCTATCAGTAATAAAACTATCTTCTCCCCAGATGCTATCCAAAATTTGCTGGCGACTGATAACTTTTCCCCGATTTTTAATAAGAAGTTCAAATAAGCGAAATTCTCTCCAGGAAAGGTAAATTTCTTTACCATTTTCTTTTACCATCAGATGATCCGAATCTAACCAGAAATCTCCTATCTTCAAAACTTCTTTTTCAGAAAAAGAAGGAGAGGAAGTTCTCCTCACCACTGCTTTGATTCGGGCTAAAAGTTCTCGAGGATGAAAAGGTTTAGTAACATAATCATCTGCTCCTATTTCCAATCCTAACACCACATCCAGAGGGTCGCTCTTAGCTGTAAGCATAATAATTGGAACGTTTCTAAATCGAGGATACTCTCGAATATAGCGGAAAACCTCTAAACCATCAATACCTGGAAGCATAAGGTCTAAAATAATGACATCGGGAAGAAGAGTATCCATCTTTTCCAGGAAATCTTCACCCCGCAAAAAGGGAAAAACCTGATAACCTTCTTTCTGAAGAAAATAAGTGACAAAATCAACTACGTCTTTCTCGTCTTCTATCAAAACTATATCTAAACCCAAATTATCCTTTCACCCCACCATTACAAAGTTCTGGCACCTTTCCGGGGGATAAAGAGGTTATTTCCCCGAGGTGCTATCTAGTAAACTATATGGGGGGATATTCTCCCCCCATGGTTTTAATCTTCATTTAAAGAAAGAGGAATAAAGCCTTCTTCTTCCACTATGGTTTGCCCCTCAGGACCCAGGACAAAATCAATCAGCTTTTTGACCGCTCCCTGGGGTTCACCATTAATATAGAGATATAATCCTCGAGACAGTGGATATTCTCCAGAAAGTGCTTTTTCGGGACTTGCTTCAACTCCGTTCACAGTAAGAGCTTTGATTTTATCTCCTCCCTGCTGTGCATAGCCCAATCCCACATATCCCATAGCATTGGGGTTACTGACCACTTCATTCAACACTGCCTGGTTAGAGGGAAGACGTAAAGCTTTATCAGCGAGTTCTTCTCCTCTTAAGACGTGTTCGTTAAAGACTTCGAAAGTTCCAGAATTAGTATCGCGAGAAATAATCACTATTTCCCCATCTAAAGCAACCCCTAATTCTTGCCAGTTGCTTATTCCTCCAGTATAGATTTTTTGCAAAGTGTCGACATCGATTTCCGAAATAGGATTAAGATAATTAACTATGACTGAAAGAGCATCTTTAGCTATTTCTATTTCCCGGATATCTAAACCCTTCTCTTTAGCCTTTTGCCACTCTTCTTCTTTCATGTCGCGGGAAGCCATAGCCACATTGGTCACTCCATCCAAAAGAGCAGAAATGCCCACTCCTGAGCCTCCTCCACCTACTGTAACTTCAATGTCTTCGTTTTGAGCCATAAATTCCTCGGCTATTATCTGCATAATAGGTAAAATAGTAGTGGAACCCTGCACATCAACTTTCTCTACCCCCCAGCTCAAGCCGGAAAGAGAGAGGATAAAACATAACACCAAGCTACTTAACAGCACCTTTTTCATTTATCTTACCTCCCTTTTTCTTAATTTTTTATTCTGAAAATATGGTAAGATAAGAATGTTAACTCGGTATTTAAATAAAATTAAACTTTTTTAATATTTTAACATGAAAGGAGAAATAAGTATGGCACAAACTTTTGGTTTAATTGTAGGTAACCGAGGTTTCTTTCCTGATGAGTTAGCCAAAGAAGGAAGGAGTAAAATCCTGGAAGTTTTAGAAAAAAAAGGTTTTGAAGTAGTGGCTCCCAGCACTGAAGACACCAAATTTGGTACTATTGAAACCTGGGAAGATGCTCAGAAATGCGCTCGTCTTTTCGATGAAAACCGCCATCGCATAGAGGGAATTATCATCACTCTGCCCAACTTCGGCGATGAGCGAGCAGCAGCTCAAACTATTCGTCTCTCGGGGTTGAACGTCCCGGTTTTAGTACATGCCTTTCCTGATCAAATCAATGCTCTGGATGTTCAAAATCGGAGGGATAGCTTCTGTGGTAAGCTTTCTATATGCAATAACCTGAAGCAATTCCAGATCCCCTTTTCTCTAACTTCTTATCACACTGAAGACCCTGATTCTTCAATCTTCGGAGAAGATTTAGAGTGGTTTGCGGGAGTATGTCGAGTAGTAAAGGGATTTAAAAACCTAAAAGCTGGAGCTGTTGGAGCACGACCTGCAGCCTTTAATACCGTTCGCTTCTCAGAAAAGATTCTGGAGAGCTATGGAATATCGGTAGAAACCATAGACCTCTCGGAAATAATCGGCAACATGAATAGATTAGATAACAATAATCTGAAAGTAAAGGGGAAATTGCAGGAAATAAAAGATTATATTGATACTGCTGGAATACCCGAAGAAGCGTTGGTAAAAATGGCTAAACTTCTCGTGGTATTAGAAGAATGGATTGAAACTACCGGTGTATCCCTCTTTTCTTTTCAATGCTGGAATTCTATCGAAGAAAATTATGGCATCATGCCCTGTACAGTAATGAGCATGTTCAGCGAAAAATTAATACCCGCAGCCTGCGAAGTAGACCTGGTAGGAGGATTGAGCATGTATGCTCTGCAGCTCGCTTCTCAAAAACCATCTGCTCTCGTGGACTGGAATAATAATTTTGGCGACGACCCCGACAAAGCCATTCTTTTCCACTGCAGCAACTTCCCCAAATCGCTTCTGCAGGGGGCCAGAATGGGATATGGCGACATCATCTCCTCTTCGGTTTCCAAAGAAAAAGCTTACGGGACTTGTTACGGAACTATACCTAATGGAGAGCTAACTCTGGCTCGCTTGGCCACCAATGATGAAGAGGGCAACTTAATATCTTATATAGCAGAAGGAGAAATCACTCCCGATAAGGTTAACACTTTTGGAGGAATAGGGGTAGCAAAAATCGAAGACCTTCAAGATTTACTGAAATACATTTGCATCAATGGTTTTGAACACCACGTAGCTATTAGCTTATCTCAAAGCGGAGATATTTTGTCTGAAGCTTTTGAAAATTACTTAAGGATAGAAACGTACTACCACAACATTTATTAGCTTCCAGGGAGGGAAACCTCAGTTTCCCTCCCTATTTTTTTGTACCTTATTAAGAAATAGAAACTGGAGCAGTAGAGATAAACATACATTTCGGGTAGTAAACTATAAGCGAACCGTACAGTACATAAAGTAGCAATAGGGAGGCGGATGTCACCTCCCCTACTCTTTTTTTACCCAGTTATAATTAAAGTCACCAGAAAAATGAGACTGCCTATAGTGGCTACATAAAGGGGGATGAATTGCTCGACGAAGCGTACCCAAAAAAGATGTAAACCAAACATAACCACTGCTCCAATGAAAATCCGATCAAATAAGTTAGTCTTCATAGGTAAAATCCGCATAATATCCTCCTAATCTTTCACCGCTCCAAAAGTAAGGCCAGTGATAATATGCTGCTGGGCTATACCAATAAATACCACAGCCGGAATTAAACAGACCATAGACACCGCCGCCATTTCACCCCAGTTAGTCCCAATCACGGTAACAAACTCAATTAAACCAGTAGTTATAGTCCGAGCTTTAACATTAGTCAAAATCGAGGCAAACAAATATTCATTCCAGGCAAAAATCCAGGTCAAAATAGCAGTAACCATAATTCCTGGTTTGGCCAAGGGAATAATTACTCTCACCAACACTCCCCAAATAGAACATCCATCGATCATGGCTGCCTCATCCAGTTCTTTCGGTATAGAATCCATCATCCCTTTCAAAAGCCAGATGGCAAAGGGGAGGTTAAAAATACAGTAAAGGATAATTAAACCAATTCTCGTATCTCTCAACCCCAGGCGACTAAATATCAAAAAGAAGGGAACAATAAAAACTGCCGCTGGAGCCATACGGTTGGTAATAGTCCAGAAAAAGATATTACTTGACCCGGGGATCTGAAAACGGGAAAAAGCATAAGTAGACATGACTGCTAAAACTATTACCAAAAGAGTATTACCGGTGGCCACAATCAAAGAATTAGCCAGATAGCGTCCGTATACATCTTGCAAGAAAGGACGGGTATAATTTTCACTATGAAAAGTAGAAGGGAAAAAATTTGGCCCAGAGAAAATTTCCAGTTTAGATTGAGCAGAGATTATAAATGTCCAGTAGATAGGAAACAGAGTAGCTATCGCTATTAAAATACACAAAACATAGATAAAAAAGAGCCGGAGTCCTTTTTTGCTAATTTTCATTTAGACTTCCTCCTGCGAGATGGAAATAAAAGTCAACAATAGCCAGCAGATAACTATGGTTAAATAAAGCAGAAAAAGAGACATAGCCGAACTGTATCCATAATTCATAGATCGCAAAACTTCTCTCACCAAATGGATACTGACAAAACGAGTAGCTGTTCCTGGGCCGCCACTGGTTAACATCCATACTTCATCAAAGACACGGAAAGTATCCATAATCCGGATAAACAAGGTAGTTAAAATCACTGGCCGAAGGAGAGGCAGAGTAATATAACGAAAAGTTTGCCAGCGATTGGCCCCATCTACCAAAGAAGCCTCATACGGGTCTTTGGGTAAAGAAGCCAATCCAGCCATAAAAGTTAAAATTACGAATGGAGTCCAATGCCAGACATCCATAAAAACAGTGGTGGCAAACGCCTGAGTAGCATTTACCCCGATATTATAGTCAACCCCGATTTTTCCCAAAAAATAGGGAAGTGGACCGACATCAGGATTAGTGAGTAATACCCACATACTCCCAATGCTAACGGGAGCCATAGCCAGAGGCAATGCCATAATCGTCCGAAAAACACCTTTACCTTTAAACTCATAAGTGAGGACATTGGCAATCAAAAGTCCTAAAGGTATTTCAACGAGACAGCAAATAGCCACAAAGGTAAGACCCAAGCTTAAAGACTTTAAAAAAGAGGCATCAAATACCAGTTTGCGGAAATTATCGAAACCGACATAAACCATTCCCGTCTTGGAAAACACACTGTATTTAAAAACACTCAAATAAATGACGTATATAACCGGGATTACCCCGATAAGAATCATTAAAATAAGTGTGGGGGATATTAACCCCCACACTTGAGTCTTTTTTACTCGCAAACTCTCTACCTCCTAATAGCCTAGCTCTTCCATTAATTCGTCAGCTTCTTTAGCTAAGTTATCCAGGCATTCTTCAGGAGAAACTTCTCCGGCCACTGCCCGGGAAATCCACTGGAGATAAAGCTCATTGAGTGGTGTTTGCATGGGTAGAGGAGGACATCCGGCAAAAAGATGACCCTTTTCCTGCATGACAGTGTAGTAGCCACCCATTGCTACATTTAATTCATCGATTATTGGATCTTCAAAGGCAGATTTCCTTACCACAGTAGTAGCTAATTCAGCAAACTCTGGCTGCCATTCTTTACGAGTACACCACTGGATGAAAAGCCAAGCAGCTTCTTTGTTTTTGGAGCAGTAAGGAATTCCCCAAGCTCCACCATCATAGTAACCGATGTATCCTTCGCCAGCTTCAGCTGCTTCCATAACACCCGGTTTAGCAGGTGGAATGTCAATTGCAACTTTGCCGATCACCACCGACCGATCGGGGTCATGAGCTAACCAACCTAAGTTTTCCATATAAAGGAACCCTTGGGCAATTATCCCGGTTCCAAACACAGCTGCTGCCTCATCCCAGGTATAAGTTCTGACTCCTGGAGGAGCATATTGTAACATGTCAACATACCAGCCAAGAGCTTCTTTCGCGGTATCGCTGTTTAGAGTGCCTCCATTTTCTACGCTGGTTCTCATATTTTCTAGATTTATTCCCCAATTGTATACACCCCAGGGAGGCCAAATAGTTTCACAAAGTTCATAAGCCAAACAAGGATGGGTCTTTGCTTGCGCTACGTGTCCATAAAGTTCTATACCTTTTTCTTTTCCGTATTCAGTGAAGAATTTAGCAATATCCTCGTATTGCTCCCAGGTAGTAGGAACAGCCAAGTCATATCCATACTTCTCTTTAAAAGCAGCTTGAATATCAGAATCATTGAACAAGTCCGTGCGGTAAATATAGGTCTTCAGAAAAGCTTCAAAGGGGATACCATAAAGTTCTCCGTCTTTGCCTTTAAAGTAATCAATAAAACTGGTAAAATCTGGAAGATCAAAATCAGGTTCAGTTAAATCAGCATTATCGACAAAAGGAGTTAAATCGGTTAGCCAATCTTGCTCTATGTAGCTGTAAACTGCATCCTGCTCCAGGTAGACAAAATCGTATATCCCGGCTCCCGCCTGCATGTCCTGAATTTCTTTATTATACATCTCATCCCAGGAGGTGGTTTCAAGCTCTACTTTAATTCCGGTTAACTCTTCAAACGCGGGAACAGCTATCTCTGCTATAGCTTTAGATGGAGGAGTGCTTTCCGACACACCGTGAATCACCACTCCTTTATAAGGCTCGGCTGCTTTTTTCCACCAATCAGGATTAGCTACCTGAGCAAAAACCATGGTAGGAACCAGCAGAAAACACAAAACAAAAACTACAGTTAATAAACGTCTTCTCACAAAAAATCGTCTCCTTTCTTTTTTGGTTCTTTCACAATCCCAAAAACTAAATAAACTTCTCCCATCTTAAAACCTTACTATCACCTCCCTCACCATATCGTATAGCCTCCATCCATAACCAGAACGCTTCCCGTAACATAAGAAGAAGCAGGAGAAGCCAGAAAAACACAGGGACCTTTAATTTCTTCCGGGTTACCCAGACGACCAAAAGGAGTAAGCTTTTTCCACAGGTCAGCATAATCAGGATATTCTTTCAAAAGGTCACCCACTAATTGCGTTTCCATGTAACCGGGAGCAATGGTGTTAACCCGAATATTGTAAGGAGCCCACTCGGAGGCCAGAGATTTAGTTAGCATAATTACTCCCGCTTTTGAGGAGTTATAATGAGATTGAGCCTGAGGAGTATTGACTACTAATCCCGACATAGAAGAAATATTTATAATACTCCCTTTTTTTCTTTTAATCATCTCTCTTCCCACTGCCTGGCAACACAAAAATACTCCATTTAAGTTGACGTCCAGAACTTTTTTCCAATCCTCCTCTGGCATTTCTTCTGCCTTCATCCATTGTCCCACCCCAGCAGAAGTTACAAGAATATCAATTTTGCCGAAACGCTCCAGAGTTTTCTCAACCATTTCCCCTACTTCTCCTTTTTTGGTAACATCAACGCAGAGAGCCAGAGAATCCACTCCCAAAGACTGAATATGAGAGGCAACTTTCTGAGCTTTTTCCAGATTCAAATCTGCCACTACTACCTGAGCTCCTGCTTCCCCTAAAGCGATGGACATTTGTTCTCCTAAACCTTGTGCTCCACCGGTAACAATAGCTACTTCTCCTTGCAGGCTAAAAAGATCTTTGACATTTGAGGGCATATTCTTATCCTCCTTATACTAAGAAAATTGCGTCAGGGTTTTGGTCGGGGCGAGCCGATTTGAACGGCCGACCACTCGCACCCCAAGCGAGTGCGCTTGCCAGGCTGCGCCACGCCCCGACCACATTTGTATAAAACGATTATAGGTAGAAGAACAAAGATTGTCAATGCTCCGGTGACTCGGGATTAATCACTTTTACTACAATTTCTCCTGGTTTTACCAATTGCAATCGCTCTCGAGCCAATTTTTCTACATACCAATCTTCGTCTAAGTATTCTCTCTCTTTTTCTAACCTCTCCACTTCCTCAGATAGTGCGCTTTCCCTCTTTTCTAACTCTTTCATCTCCCGAGCAAGGTCAAAATAATCTACCAATTTATTACTCAGGCGCAAGTTAAAAGAAAACAGAGAAAGCGCCAAGAAAGCGATGAACAGAAACTTCTCCCATCCCTTTTCAGTAACCGGAAACTTTGAAAACCTCTTTTCCTCGGAAAATAGCGGCATTATCCAGCTCTTCCTCGATTCTTAATAGCTGATTATACTTAGCTGTTCTCTCTGAACGACAGAGAGAACCGGTTTTTATTTGACCAGCGTTGCATCCCACCGCAAGATCGGCAATAGTGCTATCCTCAGTTTCTCCTGAGCGGTGAGAGATAACCGAGGTATATCCAGCTCTCTTGGCTATTTCAATAGTTTCTAAAGTCTCGGTGAGAGTTCCAATTTGATTTAACTTAATAAGAATGGAATTACAACATTTCTCCCGAATCCCCCGGAGTAACCTTTCTTTGTTGGTTACAAACAGGTCATCACCTACTAACTGCACCTTATCACCCAGGGCAAAAGTGAGCTTTTTCCATCCTTCCCAGTCTTCCTCGGCTAAACCATCTTCGATAGAAATGACAGGATAATTTTCTACCAAACGGCGGTAAAAATCAATCAAAACTATATCTAAACCCAAATTATCCTTTCACCTCACCATTACAAAGTTCTGGCACCTTTCCGGAGGATAAAGAGGTTATTTCCCCGAGGTGCTATCTAGTAAACTATATGGGGGGATATTCTCCCCCCATGGTTTTAATCTTCATTTAAAGAAAGAGGAATAAAGCCTTCTTCTTCCACTATGGTTTGCCCCTCAGGAC